>JBEVIO010000279.1:0-8503 GCA_040510635.1 Binatia bacterium
CTTCGGTTTCTTGCGGACCTCTTCTTCGAATCGCAGCCACGCATCGATCGGATAGACATCAAGACAACGCTGGCTGTCGATGACGAAATTAGTCATGACAATTCGCTCGTCGCCCTTGCCCACCAAAACGTCGCGGAACTTAGATGGGATACTCAGGCGTCCTTTGTTATCGAGCGTATGTTCGAAGCTGCCGCGAAACATAGTTTCTAACCAGTGTCCGCAACTAGAAGATAAATGTTATCCCACCTTTTCCCACTAGGCGCCACTTATAACTTGCCCTCCTCCACCTGTCAACAAAAAAGAACCAAAACATTGAGGTTTTCTAAGATTTTAGGAAGCAGCTCGGTAAATGATGGACGCTCCTTTGAATACAGGGGCGCGGCTGGAAAGTTCGACCGTCTAGCTATGGCTTATCAAGGCTAGCGTGCCGGGACTAAGACAGCGCGAACCAAAATCAAAACGTGTTGGAAACCGAAAGGATCGCTGGCCAGCAAAGAACCGCGGAAAATGCGGGAGATGATCGTAGTCGGACGATTTCGTTGAAGAGTTGGGCTAAAGTGGATCGGTAAGCCGGATTCTGTCGTAACCCATAAAATGGGTCACAGCGATCATTCATCTTGCCCCTCGATTGCTCAAGGGGTCGAGCGACCTTACCCGAGGGCTCTGGGCGGACTACCCTACCCTCCTATTTGGCCTTGCTCCAGGTGGGGTTTGCCATGCGTTCGCCATTACTGGCGAACCGGTGAGCTCTTACCTCGCCATTTCAACCTTACCGGCCGTTAGAACGGCAGGCGGTATCATTTCTGTGGTACTTTCCCCCGATCACTCGGAGCCGTCGTTAACGGCCACCACGTCCTTTGGAGTCCGGACTTTCCTCGCTTCATGCGGGAGCACGAAGCGCGATCGCTTGATCCACTTTAGCCCGCAATATTGCCTTTTTCACCGCTTCGTCAATGTCCCGATTGGCCATCCGACCAGCCAATTTGCTAAACTCACGGCGCACGTGAACAATACGATACGGGTCGAACTGTCGCAACAAACTCACGGCGCGAGAGATAGCTTAATCCGATACACCCCACCCAACTGGCGCACCAACAACTGGGAATCGCTTTGCGCGACGATATTTTTCCCCGAGTCGAAGGAGCGCTTCGAGGCCCATCAACGATCCTGCGTATTCGGCGACATTATTCGTGACGCGACCGAGGTGAACGTCATGAGCGCGATGAAGATTGTGGCGGGCTGCGGCACAGACAACTAAAGAGGATGGAGAAAGGATCTCTAGCTTCGCTAAATGTTCGGCGCCACTATTCGACGGCTGGTTTGACGAAAAGAATGCGCTGGCAGCTCGGGCACAGATGCACTTTTTCATTTCTAATGATTTCATTCCATAACTGCGGCGGCAGGTTCATGTAACATCCTTGGCAAATGCCTCCGGTAACTTCCACGACCGCCGTTCCACCACGGCGAGAAAAAATCAGCTCATATCGGGAGATCAAGTCACCAGTTACCTGCGATGCGATGCTCTGCCGGCGCGTGGCCGCTTCAGAGACGGCCGCATCGATGCCGCTGATCTCTACCTGCAGCTCATCTTGGTTCTTTTGCCACGCCTCCTGCATCGCCGCCATTTCCGATTGCTTTGTCTGGATCTGAGCCTTCACGACATCGATCTCCTGCATGATCTTGATTAGATCTTCCTCCAGGTCCCCGTTGGTTTGTCGCATTAGCTCGATTTCACGTTGCAGCGCCTGCAGCTCTTTGGTGTTTTTGATGCGGTTCATGCGCATCCGCTTGTCCATCGCTTTTTTGCCCTCGTCCTGGAAGATCCGGTCTTTTTCGACGCGCGCTTTTTCCTTCTCTATATAAATTGCGCTTAGCGCATCGATTTCGCCCTTTTTGCTCTGTATTTGCTTCTCGGTAACCCGAAGCTCGTCGAGTAACCTTTGTTTGCGACCGGTTTGTTCTTTTATCTCGCGGTCAACAGTTTGTAGCGAGGCCAAAATCTCGATCTGTGCGTGCAACGTTCAATCCTCCGATTAGAAAAAAAAATGCACCCGTTTGGGTGCATTTCTGGTGCTGAAACTCTAGCGGCTATGAATCGTTTTAGTCTTAATCTGCTCACTCCCCAAAAAAAGCCTTTATTGATTTACTTATCTGGATTTGTCAGCGTTGTCAAAGCCGGATTTAGGTCACTTCCAGGGAAGTTCGGCACGCATTGAGATAGCTTTGGTTCACGAGCGCGGGATTACGCCCGAGGGGGACGCCCAGCCCGACGCCGCCAAGCTGGAACAACCTCTTCTGGCTCATCCGCTCTGCTGGATGGCGCGCCAAAGTAATTTTATGTCGCTTGTCTGCTTGGGAGCTGTCCTAGGCTGCGCGACGATCACAGTCCGAGCTTTCCCGGATTCATAATATTGTTGGGATCAAGCATCTTCTTGATTTGCCGCATCACTTCCAAGCCGTAGCCATGCTCCTCCGCCATCAGTGGCGCCAGTTTGATGCCGACGCCGTGCGTGTATTCCATCGAGCCGCCCATCTGCTGCACCAAGCGCAGCAATTCCTCGACGGTTTCCTCCAATATTAATTGGGCGTTTGGTGTCGTGTCTTCGTCGGCGCCCAAGCGCATGGAAAACAGCTCCGGTTGCACCCACAAACCGCTTTCCTGAAGCCGCACGCCGCGGCTTTGAATCAATTTTTGTGCGGCGTTGCGAAATGCCAGAACCTTTGATGCCGGGAGTGCGACATGAATCCAATCGCGATAGATTCCGTCTCGACCGCGTTCTCGGCGCTGGCGTCGGTTCTGCATGAAGCGACGCGCGATTTCATGACGCTCGAGCCAGAACTGCTCTGGCTCCGCGCGGTCGAGCGGCGTGCCGCCTCCGGCGGCGCAGACCGCTGCCGCTAGATTCGCTTCGGCCGTAACTATTTTTTCGTTGCCCTCGAAGACCAGATATAACAATGCGCCGGGGTCGTGCTTTTCTTGATCGTCGCCGAAATCGAGCAACGCCGGTTCGATTCGCTCATGGAACATTTGCTGGATCGCCGCGAATCCCTGCTCAAACGAAGAAAAGAGAAACCCGCAGAAAACCCGCGCTTGCGGCTTTGGGAAAATGCGGATGGTCGCCTCGGTGATCACCCCGAAGCAGCCTTCGCCGCCGATCAGAAGCGCATTGAGGTCGATGCCCGCCGAATGTTTCGATACCGGTCGCGTCCGCAGGAGTTTGCCGTTCGGCAGCACCGCTTCCAAGCCCAAAACCTGCTCGCCCATCGAACCGTAAGCACCGGCGCGATACCCGACGCTGTTGGTCGAGATCGCGCCGCCGATCGTGGCAACCGGAACCGTCC
Organism: Binatia bacterium; assembly: GCA_040510635.1. Lineage (GTDB taxonomy): Bacteria > Desulfobacterota > Binatia > UBA9968 > UBA9968 > DP-20. The sequence continues at coordinate 3,343 of JBEVIO010000279.1, forward strand.
ATGGATCGTGGCCGAGAATGTAGCCCAGCTCATTTAGTCTTGTCTCCAGCGCTTCGAGCACGACTCCGGCTTGGACCCGGGCGGAACGCGCGCCAATATCGATCTCGACAATTTGTTTCAAGCCGCGCAGATCAATGGCCATGCTTGGCCGGATCGGAATGGCGCCGCCCATCAGTCCTGAACCGCCGCCGAAAGGCACCAGTGCGATTTTTTCCGCATTGGCGAACTGGACGATGCGGCGCACTTCGTCCGTCGATTGCGGTTTGACGGCGCAGAGCGGCGTGCGCAGCTCGGGGTGATGGTTCGGGTGCATGCGCCCCTCGCTGAGCGCGTCCCAGGAAAGGTCCTCGAGCGTGGAGGAATCCGTAGCAATTCTTGTCCGATCGATTACCTTTGCAAGTTTGGCGGCAATGTTGCTCATGGCGTCGTGTATATCGCACCTGGTCGAAAGCATATCCCAATCAGAGCGACTGAAAAAGTAGGGGCTCAGTGTTGTGGGAAGCGAGATGTTTTAGGTTCGCGCGCGATCCTGGCTATGCAAATCCGCCTGCCTCGATCGCTACAACAAAGTCCCGCTCAGCACCACCGCGGCGATCGAGAAATAGATCACCAAACCGGTCACATCGACCAGAGTCGCGACAAACGGCGCCGACGCGCTCGCCGGGTCGAAACCCAAACCACGCAAGATAAATGGCAGGATCGAACCGGCGACGGAGCCCCACAAGACGACGCCGACCAAACTGAAAGCGACGGTCAGCGCGATGAGAAAGTAATGATCGCCGTAGGCGTTAAAAAGAAATTGCCAGAGTAGAATGCGCGCCATGCCGATGGAAGCGAGTATGGCGCCCAAGCCGAAGCCCGTGATCACTTCACGCCGGATCACCCGCCACCAGTCGCGCAGCCGCACTTCTCCCAACGCCATGGCGCGAATGACCAGCGTCGTTGCTTGCGCGCCGGAATTGCCGCCGCTACTGATGATCAGCGGCACGAATAACGCCAACACGACGGCGCGCGCGATTTCCGCTTCAAATTGTCCCATTGCGGTCGCGGTCAGCATTTCGCCGAGAAAAAGCGCGGCCAACCAACCCGCGCGCTTGCGGATCATGCGCGGCAACGGAACCTGCAGGTACGGGCCTTGAAGCGTTTCGACGGCGCCGAGTTTTTGAATGTCTTCGGTGGCTTCCTCTTGAACGACGTCGACGATGTCGTTCACGTTGACCACGCCTTTGATGCAGCCTTCGGCGTCCACGACCGGCATCATTAACAGATGGTGGCGCATGAAAAGCTGACTCAGCGCTTCTTGGTCCAAGTCTTCCGGCGCCGAGATCACGTCCGTGCGCATCACGTCCTGGACAAGTCTGTCGCCCGGAGAAACGAGCAGATCGCGGAACGAGACCACGCCGTGCAGATGTTCTTGAGCGTCGACCACAAAAACATAGTAAACCGTTTTTTCGCGCATGCGCGCGTCCTTGCGCAGGTAACTGATCGCCTCGTCCACCGTCATGTCTGCGCGCAAACGGGAGTAGCGCGTGTTCATCAAGCCGCCCGCTTCATCTTCGGCGTAGTCGAGAAGCCCTTTCACTTCCCTGCGGGTCTGATCGTCAAGCAATGACAACATATTTTCGCGTTCGTCGGTGGGCGCTTCTTGAATAACGTCCGCGGCATCATCCGGCGCCAGCAAGCGCATCCACAAGCGACGCTCACCAGGCGGCAAAGCCAATAGAAGCTCCGCGCGATCGCGCGCGCTCAATTGCAAAAAGAAATCATCAGCGTCATCGCGTTTTAAAAATTCAAATCCTTCGACACGTTCTTCCAATGACAACACGGGCCAGGCTTCGTACAATTCAGCAGGTGTAAAGATTCTTTCCGCCATAAAATATCCGGAAGCATTCGCCCGGCGAGCAGGGCAATTTCACATTCGTAGCACATCACCCCAACGGTGCAAACCGACAAAAGTGGCGGTTAAGAGAAACTTAATACGACGGGAAAATACAGTTCGGCGCAGCGTCGGGACAGATCGATGCAGCGGCATCGAGCGGCATCCCGTGCATGCCCGTCCCTCGCTGGAATGCCGCGCCTGGCGGGGCGATCGATGAGCTTGAAAAGTAAAATAAATCTATAAGCGTTGTCGCCAAAACCAGTGGTCGCTTCATTTTGCCTCTCCACTTGGATAGTTGTGATGCGCCATCGCGGTGAGCGCCGCGAACTCTTCTCGCCTTTTCGTTAGATGTTGGAATGGGGATTTCACTACCATGATTTTGCCGCGGCGCCACTGCCGCACCTACGCCATTTGTGCCGCTGACAGTGCCAGAGTAAGGTCGCCCGAAGCATGCTCGCCATTCTCCTTGGGCTTTTTGGCTCGTTTTGGTTCGCCGTTTCGATGGTTCTCATCAATCGCGGTGTTCTTTCGGTCGACTATTTTCGCGGCCTACTGACCAACCTCGGCGTCAACGCGCTGTTTCTTTGGATTTATGTTTTGATCTTTACCGACAAGATCGATCTTTGGCAGCCGGCCAATCTGCTTTTCGTGATGATTGGGTTCTTCGTCCCAGGGGTAGCCCGTTATTTCATTTTCAAAGGCATGGAGCGGCTCGGCGCGTCGATATCCTCCTGTTTGACGAATAGTACGCCGCTCTTCGCCACGCTGATCGCGGTATTATTTCTTCACGAGCGACCCAGCGTGACCAATCTTTTGGGTACGTTCACCATCGTCTCCGGAATCATCTCGCTCTCCTGGCGTGGAACGGCGAAGACTTGGCACACGCGGGATCTTCTGTTTCCTCTCGCGGCGGCTTTCCTGTTCGCGGCGCGCGACAATCTCGTTCGCATCGGCGTCATCCATATTCACGCGCCAATCCTCGGCGCATCCATCGCCGCAACCACCTCGTTCGTAACCATGACGCTCATGTATCTGGCCTTCGAAGAAAAAAAACCGCTCGCCGAATCGGTCCCGCGCGGCTTTAAGTTCTTCGCCGCCGCCGGCTTCATGAACTTTCTTTCTTACGCATTCGCCTACACCGCGCTCAGCATGGAACGGGTATCGATCATCTCGCCATTGATCAACGGCTCCTCGCTGTTCGTATTGCCGCTATCAGCAGTCTTTCTAAAGGATGTCGAACAACTGACGCCACGGAAAATCGGCGCAGTGCTGCTCGTGATCGTGGGAGTGTTCTTAATTTCCTGGGAAAAATTCTAGGCTGGCTGCCGCAGGGCGCATTTGAAAATCTGGAGGCACAGCGTTTTCAGTGCACCATCGGCCCGTCATCTTTGCCGCCGGTATGAATCTGGAAGCGGCGTTTGAGACGGGCGAGGCGGCGGCGGTCGCGATAGTCTTTGAAGCGTTCCCACGGGTTGAAACCGCGCAAATAAATATAGCCGAAGACCATGCCGCCGAGGTGGGCCAGATGCGCGATGCCGCTCTGGCCGGCGGTGAGTGAGGAATAGAGTGCGATAGCGCCGATGATCCAAACGAAGTGTTTCATCTTGATCGGAAAGAGAAAATAAAAATAGACGACGCGGTTGGGATAGATCAAACCGTAGGCGAGCAGAATGCCGTAGACACCCGCCGAGGCGCCGATGCTTGGCCCCATCTGATTGGGCACGAAGAGCGTATTGAGAATGCCGCCACCGATGACAGTAATAAAATAATAACGCAGAAAAAAGTTACTGCCCCAACGCCGCTCTAGATCGCAGCCGAACATCCACACGGCGAGCATATTGAAAAGAAGATGGAATAGTCCGCCGTGGAGAAACTGGTAGGTGAACAGCTGCCAAATATAAAACTCGTGCAGGACGAGCGGCGGCACCAGACCGAAATCAAGCGTCAACTGGTAGTCCGTCACCGCGCCGAGCAGCGTTTGCACGACGAAAACCGCGGTATTGGCGATCAGGAGAAATTTGACCGCGGGCGTCACTGTGCCCGGACCAAATGAGATTTGTCGCGTTCGATATTGCACTGGTTTTGAGTTTAACCGTTCGACGCCATCCTTTAAAGACGGCGCACGTTTATTTATCCGCCCAAATAGGCCTGACGCACCAGATCGTTCCCGGCAAGCTCCCTGGCCGTTCCTTCGAGTATGACCTCGCCGGTTTCCAACACATAACCTCGATGCGAAATCGCCAGCGCCATCGCCGCGTTTTGCTCGACCAGTAAGACGGTAACGCCCGCTGCATTAATCTTCTGTATATTCTCTAGTATCAGCTCGACAATCTTCGGCGCCAAGCCCATGGACGGTTCATCGAGCAATAAGAGCTTCGGCTTAGCCATCAACGCCCGGGCGATCGCGAGCATCTGCTGCTCGCCGCCAGACAGAGTGCCGGCATATTGTTTTTGCCGCTCCTTTAAACGCGGAAACATTTGGAATGCAAAATCCAGCTCCGGCGCGAGCGCAGACTTGGGACGCGCATAGCCGCCGATCTTGAGATTTTCCAGCACAGTGAAGCGCGGGAAAACTTTCCTCCCCTCGGGCACGTGAGCGACGCCGCGACGAACGATCTCATCGGCATCGATGGGGTGCAGCGCTTTTCCTTCGAGCTCGACCGAACCGCGCGCGGGCCGCAACAAGCCGGAAAGCGTCTTGAGAGTCGTGGTTTTTCCGGCGCCGTTGGCGCCGAGCAACGTCACCAGCTCGCCCTGCTGAACTTCAAACGACACGCCCTTCAGCGCATGGATGGCGCCGTAGTAGACGTGGATGGCGTTAACCTTGAGCATTCCCCATCCACGATCCTTGCCCCAGATAGGCTTCAATCACGCGCGGGTCCTTGCGTACATCTTCAGGATTTCCTTCGGCGATCTTTTCACCGTAGTCGAGCACGTGCACACGGTCCGAGATCCCCATCACCACCCGCATATTGTGCTCGATCAGCAGGATCGCCTTGACGTGCTTGCCTATCAGTTCGCGAAACAGCGCCATCAACGATTGCGCTTCCCTGGCGTTCATACCCGCTGTCGGCTCGTCGAGCAGCAAGAGCTGCGGCGCCGCGGCCAATGCGCGGGCGATTTCGAGCCGGCGTTGCTCGCCGTAAGACAACTGCTGCGCCCACTCATTTTCACGGCCGCACAGTCCGGTAAGCTCGATCAGCTCCATGGCGCGGCGGCGTGCCTCCTGTTCCTGGCTGGAAAATGCCTTCGAGTTGCAGAGAATCGCCGGCAAGCTCGTCT
>JBEVIO010000280.1:0-4238 GCA_040510635.1 Binatia bacterium
GATCCGCGGACAAATCAAGGAACTGAAAATTCCCCATGGCGAGCAGGTTCTCAGCGCCCTGACTGCATCGGCCGGCGTCGCGCAGGCGGATGATCATGCCGCCAACCCCAGCGAATTACTGCGCGCGGCCGACACGGCCTTGTATGCAGCGAAAAATGCCGGGCGTGACCGTGTGATGGTTTATCAAGCAAAGCCCAGTCGCAATCGATAGCAGCACTCGTTGCCGTCTTTTAAGCATTTTTGAGTTCGCTATTTTCCCTTACGGGCAGCGATCAAATTTCTGTTGGCAGTTTCTAAAAGCTCGCACTATCGTCGCGCCATTCCTTCCATGATCTCCCATTGCTCGTCGGTTACCTTCATGATCGACAGCCGAGAGTTCCGCACCAGATCGAAGTTTTTCAGCTTCGGATGGGCTTTCACTTCGGCGAGAGTTACCGGCCGTGGCAAAGCGCGTACCGCTTCGATATCGACGACCAGCAGCTTGGGATCGTCCTTTTCCGGGTTGGGATATGCGCCACCCAGAGCTTTGGCTACGCCGACCGCGGCTTTCTCATCGCCGGTATGATAGATGAAAATCTGCTCGCCTTTTTTGATGTCTTTAACATTTTTTAACGCGAGATTGTTCGCCACACCGTCCCACATGGTCTGTTTGTCTTTAACCAGTTGTTGATAGGAATAAACGCTCGGTTCCGTTTTGAATAACCAACGGGTTGTCATGCTCCCTCCTCTTCAGATTACTTATAAAATAGCAGCGCGCTTCATTACAAACCTGCGGGTAGTGGTTCACTAGCTTTCCGCGATCAGCGGAAAACTCCTCACTCCGTGAGACCGCGTGAAGGAGCCTTCGGAGCCCTTCGGGCATAGCTCGAGGCGGACGGATAAGTAACAGGATAACCGCGGCGTCCTCAGAAATTCGTCGACACCTTATCTCAAGTCAAAGATCTGTTTCCAAATCTTTTCGTATTTGGCAAACTCGCGGTAGTCCTTCTCGCCCAAGCCATAAACCGTCGTGAGATCAACGCGCTCGGCGGGTTCTACTTTTGGATTTGCCGGTACGCGGCCTTCGATGCCGAAGGCTTTCTGTCCTTCGTCCGAAGCGGCCCAGCGATGAAACAACCACGCCGTGTTCGGGTGCGGCGCATTTTTAAACACCGCCGTCGCGCTGATCAAACCGACACCGAGAGAGCGCAGGTAATTGAGCTGCGCGCCTTTCTGCATGCGCGGCAACAAATGATGCGTATAGCAGGTTAGACAAACGGAGCCCTGCCCCGCCATGAGGAGTTCCACCAATTGCGGATGGCCGCTGTGAAACTCGACGCCGTTGGCGGCGATTCTTTTAAACAAGGCGATCGCCTTATCGGTGCTTTTATATTTCTGTTCGGCGATGGCGATCAAAACCTCGGCGTCCCGCGGCTCGGCCAGGAGCTTGCCTTTCCATTTCGACTCGGCGAACTCTTCGAAACTTTTTGGCTCGTCCGCTTTGCTGACCAGCTGTGTGTTCCAGGCCACCACCAAAGTATTGAAACGCGTCGCCAGCCAGTAAGAACCTTTGAGATGGCTCGCGTAGGCGTCGGCTTCCGGCGGCAGCTTTTCAAGCACCAGACCTTGTTCATGCACCTGCATGACGTTTTCCAGGTTCATGTGAAACACGTCGCCGATGGTTCTGCCTCCCCGCGCTTCGGAGATCGCCCGCGCCACGATCTTATCGGAGCTCGCGCCGGTGTTGACCGTCTTGATCCCGGGAAAGCGTTTTTCGAACACCGGCAAAACTTTCACTGCAGTATCCGGCGTCAAAGTGCCATAGACGTTCAGCGTGCCGCCTTCCTTCAAGGCCTGCTTGTAAGTGTCGTCGATGCTCTGGGCATGACCGGAGAGCGCGAGGAAAAAAACCGCCGCGCACAGAACTACCAGACAACAAATACTTCGCACCGAGGCTTCGCCGTTTGACAGCATTGGACCTCCGATTCTCAAGGGTGTTCCTTCGTAACAAAGCGCTATTCGAGTTGTCAAGAAATGAGGCTCAGCGGAGCAATAGAACGGCTTGACGCCAAGCCTCGATCCCTGTATCAGTCCCGTACCATGAAGAAAATGAAAGCTCTCATTTCGTTTTTTTTCGCGCTGTTCTTCACACAGGGTTATTCTTCCGCGGAGCTTGCCGCCGCCGACAAGCTGCGCATCTCCTATTCTGCCGTTAACGCCACTCAAGCTTTTCTCTGGGTCGCGCAAGAGAAGAATTTCTTTGCCAAGCACGGGCTCGAGGGCGAGTTGCTTTACATCAACAGCGGCACCATGAATATCGCCGCACTGGTCGGCGGCAGCGTGCAGATCGCCGGCGGCGGCCCGGTGTCGATCGAAGCGCGTCTGCGCGGCATCAAGCTCACGATCCTCGGCAATCCGCTGCCGTGGCTCGCATCGAACCTTATCGTGCACCCCGACATCAAAGCCATCCCCGACCTCGCCGGAAAACTCGCCGGCATTTCCCGCTTCGGTTCCTCCACCGACCAGGGCTTTCGTTATCTGTTCCGAAAAAACAATTTGAACGTCGACCGCGACTTGAAGATGCTGCAGATGGGCGGGGACTCGAGCCGCGTCGCCGCGATGAAAGCCGGCACGATCCAATACACTTTTCTCGGCGCTGCGGCGACGGACAGTGCCCGCACGCTCGGCTTTCGCGTGCTCGCAACCGCCCAGCAGATGGCGATACCGTTCCCCTGGACTTCCGTGGTCGTCGACGAAGGTTGGCTTAATAAAAATCGCGAGCTCGCCTATCGTTACATGAAATGCGGCACTGAGGCGATCGTCTACCTGAAGCGCAACCGCGCCGACAGCGAGCGGATCATCAGCAAATACATGAAAATCACCGACGCCAAGCTCGCCGCCACGGAGTTCGACTTTGTCTCGTCGCTGATGCCGGATTACATCGCGCCGACGCTTGAAGGGACCAAGCTCATCTTGGAAAACTTCGGCAAAGAATACCCCGACGCGCCAAAGCGCGATCCGAAAGAGTTCGTCGACGGCTCGATTATGGACCGGCTGAAAAACGAACGGTTTGTGGAAGGATTGAAGTATTAGTAATATCGCGCCTTGAAATAAGAGCCCGCTCCGTGACACTCGAATCGTCCAACGACGAGAGGAGATCCGACGATGCATTGCGCTCTTAGGCTCCGTGCTTGGATTACGCTGCTTCTGCTCCTGATCGTTACCCATCGAACTCAAGCGCAGCAAAATCCGAAACTCACACCGATCAATTACGGCAACATCGTCCTGACCGCTTCCACTTGGCCTTTCTTGATCGCCGAGCAGGAAGGTTTTTTTCTAAAAGAGGGAATCGACTTCAAGCGGGTCATCGGCGGCAACACCACCGCCACCACGCAAGCGCTGGTTGCCGGTTCGACGGATATCGCCCAAATGAATTTGGTGAACCTGCTTGCCGCCAACTCGGCCGGCGCCGATCTCATCGTGATCGGCGGCGACTCTACGGTGCCGATCTACACCTTGATCGTGCATTCGTCCATCAAGAGCTACGCCGACTTAAAGGGAAAACGGCTGGCGATAACGGGGCCGACGGACCCGCTCAATTATATTCTTACGCGGATGTTGGCCGCGAACGGCCTCGCGCCCAATGACTATGAAATGATCGGCCTCGGCGGCGCGCCCCAGCGATTGGCCGCCGTGCAAAACCGAGGCGTGGCAGGCGCGTTGATCAACCAGCCTTCGGATTTCATCGCGCTTGCGTCCGGCTTCAGCTCGCTCGGACTCTCGACCGACTATGTCGACAACTTTCAGTATACGATTACCGGCACGCGCCGCGACTGGGCGCAAAAAAACCGCGCCCTTGTGGTGCGTTTTCTGCGCGCCTACGTGAAAGCCTGCGAGTTTTTTTACGACCCTAAAAACAAGGAGGCCGCGGTACGCGCGCTGGCCGATCGCACCAAAGCCGAGAAAGACGAAGCCGAAAAAACTTACGCGTTGTATATTAAAACCAAAAAAACCATACCGCGGGTCGGCGGTATTGACGTGTAAGGCGCGCGCAAAGTCGCGGAGAACTGGAAAGACTTCGGATTGCAAAAGGCGCCCCCACCAGTGGACAGCGTAATCGACTTGAGCTATCTGGCGGAAGCAAGAAAGTAAGCTAAAGAAAGATCTGGCGGAATGAACTACCCCGTAGCAAGCTGCGGTTATCAGGTCATAGATCCCAAAGGCGTCACCCACCGAATGTTTTAATCGGGGGTCCAGTT
>JBEVIO010000281.1:0-6004 GCA_040510635.1 Binatia bacterium
TGCCACCCTTTCTTCACCGGTAAACAAAAGCTCCTCGACTCAGCCGGCCGTGTCGAAAAGTTTAGAAAGAAATACGGCCTGAAAACGTGAGCTTGGGACGGCCGAGCGAGAATTGACGTACTAGCATTTTAGGGCGACGGTAAGGGCAAAGGGTGGCGATGATCCCTTTGCCCTTTTTTATTTCTTCGCCATCGTCGACGCTGACTGTGATCTGTCATGCTTGACAAACTAGCTGAAGTTGAAAAGCGCTATGTGGAGCTGGAAGGGATGATGTCGGATCCTCAGCTTCTCGGCCATCAACGGGAGTATTCAAAACTTGCCAAGGAGCGCTCTGAACTAGAGGAGATCGTTTCCTGTTATCGCGAATGGCGTAAAGTCGAGCGCGAGACGCACGACAACCGGCAACTTTTGGAAGAAGCCGACGAGGGCATTCGCGATCTGGCCAAGGAGGAGTTGGTCGGCTTGCGCGAGCGCAAAGAAGCTCTCGAAGAGCGATTGAAGATTCTAATCTTGCCGAAAGATCCCAACGACGCGCGCAACGTTATCGTTGAAATTCGCGCCGGCACGGGCGGCGATGAGGCGGCCCTGTTCGCCGCCGAGCTTTTTCGCATGTATTCGCGTTATGCCGAATCGCGCCGCTGGCGCGTCGAAATGATGAGCTCCAACCCGACCGGCCTCGGCGGTTATAAAGAAATCATCATAAGCATCGAGGGCCAGGGCGCTTACTCACGGCTCAAGTTCGAGGGGGGCGTGCACCGCGTGCAGCGCGTTCCCGTGACCGAAGGGTCCGGGCGTATTCACACCTCCGCAGTGACCGTCGCCGTATTGGCGGAAGCGGACGAAGTGGAAATCGCGATCGATCCAAAAGAAATCAGAATCGACGTGTTCCGCTCATCGGGGCCGGGCGGTCAGAGCGTCAATACGACCGATTCGGCGGTGCGCATCACGCACATCCCGACAGGAATTGTGATATCTTGCCAAGACGAAAAATCGCAGCACAAGAATCGCGCCAAGGGCATGAAAATCCTGCGCGCACGATTGCTGGAGAAAAAACAGGAAGAGCAGCGCTCGGAGATCGCCGCAACGCGCAAATTGATGGTTGGCAGCGGCGACCGCAGCGAGCGCATCCGCACCTATAATTTTCCTCAGGGGCGGTTGACCGATCATCGGATCAATTTCACGCTTTACAAGTTGGACCGCGTTATGGAGGGTGAGCTCGACGAAGTCATCGACGCGCTGATTACGCACTATCAAGCCGAAGTGCTCAAGGCGACCGGCAAGCCGGAGCAGGATGGAAAATCAGACAACGCCGGCGAATAACGCAATGCCGCGTCGGGTTTCGCAAGTTTTGCTTACCGGGACGCGCCGTTTGCTTGCCGCTGGAATCGAATCGGGCCGGCTCGATGCCGAGCTGCTGCTCGGCCACGTTCTCGGCATGAGCCGCGAACAACTCGTGATCGGCGCGAGCATGCCGCTGAGCCAAGAACAATGGCAAAGCTACGAAAGTATTCTGTTGCGCCGGCTCGATGCCGAGCCGACGGCGTATATTACCGGGCGACAAGAATTCTGGTCGAAGGATTTTCGCGTCACGCCGGCTGTACTCGTTCCGCGTCCGGAAACCGAATGTTTGGTCGAGATCGCGTTGAAGCTGGCGGCGGATTGGCACGAGCCGCTGCGGATTCTCGATCTCGGCACCGGCAGCGGAGCGATTGCGATTGCTTTAGCGGGCGAACTGCCGGAAACCACGATTTTCGCAACCGACATCTCTCACGCTGCGCTGGTGCTGGCGCGGCAAAATGCGGCGCGGTACGGCGTGACTGGTCAAATTCATTTTTTGCAAGGTGATCTTTTCGAAGCGATCCGGAAGGCCGGAGCTAAATTCCATTTGATTTTGTCCAATCCGCCCTATATCCGCCGCAGCGAGATTGCTGAGCTGGCGCCGACAGTGAGTCGATGGGAACCACGCGTCGCGTTGGACGGCGGTCCCGATGGTCTCGAATATTATCGTCGACTGGCCGGATCAGCGATCGACTACCTGCTTCCGAGTGGCGCCATTATCGTCGAGATCGGCGTCGACATGGGCGTCTCGGCTAGGGCGCTGTTCACAAACGCTGCGGCTTGTGTGGATGCAACGATCGCTCAGGACTACAGCGGCCAAGATCGTATTGTCGTGGCGCGTCATCGCGCATCGCTAGAAAATTAAGTTTGAGAGTATTCGCGCGTGGACACGATTATCGTTCAGGGCGGCAAGAGCCTCGCGGGAGCCATCGCGGTGAGCGGCGCAAAAAACGCCGCGCTGCCGATATTGATTTCCTCGCTTTTGACCGCCGAGCCGTGCACGTATCAAGGCGTGCCGCATCTCGCGGATATTCGCACGACGCTCAGGCTGCTTTCGGGCCTGGGCGATCAGAGCGACAACCGGGGCTGGCTTCAGGGCGCCGACGACTTAACGCTTTGCGCCAAGCACATCACGAATTTCGAAGCGCCGTATGATCTGGTCAAGACCATGCGCGCGTCGTTTTTGGTCTTGGGCCCGCTCGTAGCGCGCTTTGGCACGGCGCGTGTTTCCACCCCGGGGGGCTGCGCGATCGGCGCGCGCCCGATCAATCTTCACTTGAAGGGGCTCGAAGCCCTCGGCGCAACGATCGAACAAACCCATGGCTACATCGAAGCCAAGGCAAAGAAATTACACGGCGCGAAAATTTACCTCGATCTGCCTTCCGTCGGGGCAACCGAAAATTTGATGATGGCGGCGGCTCTCGCCGACGGCACGACGATCCTTGAGAACGCCGCCAAGGAACCCGAGATTGAAGATTTGGCGAACGCCCTCAACGGCATGGGTGGTCAAGTGCACGGCGCCGGCGGCGACATCGTTCACATCGAAGGCGTGAAAGAATTACACGGTGTCACCCATCGCATTATTCCCGACCGGATTGAAGCGGGCAGCTTTGTTATCGCCGCCGCGCTTACGGGCGACGAGGTGTTAGTTAAGCGCGCACGCGCCGCGCATCTCGACGCTTTCCTGATCAAGCTCGATGAGGCTGGGGTGACGCTTTCGGCCGATGAGAGCGGCATCCGTGTGCGGGGCAACGGCAGTATCAAAAGCGTCGATGTGACCACGTTGCCCTACCCCGGCTTTCCCACCGATCTGCAGGCGCAGTTAATGGTGCTCATGGCGGTCGCCGACGGCGTCAGCGTTATGACCGAAACGATTTTCGAAAATCGTTTCATGCATGCGCAGGAGCTGGACCGTATGGGCGCGCAAATAAAATTGGAAGGTAACCGCGCGATCGTGCGCGGCGTGCACGAATTGTCCGGCGCGCCCGTGATGGCGAGCGATTTACGCGCGAGCATCGCCTTGATTCTCGCCGGTTTAGTGGCGAAGGGCACAACCGAGGTCTCGCGCGTCTATCATTTGGACCGCGGCTACGAGAGAATCGAAAACAAGCTTTCGCTGTTGGGTGCGCAAATCGTGCGGGTGAAGAGCTAGGACGTAAGTAGTAATGACCCTTCGCCTGGTTAAGACAACGGATGCAGGTTTTAAATCGCTGCTGAAAAACATTCTGGCGCGGCGCGGCACTCGCGAAGGCAAAGTCGAACGACGAGTTGCGGAAATCGTGACAGCCGTGCAAAAGCAAGGCGATCGGGCGCTGTTGCGTTACACCCGGCTTTTTGATCGGCTGCGTTTGACGGCGGCGGCGCTGGAAGTCAAACCAGCAGAGATCGAGCGCGCCACCGCCCGCGTGGCGCCCAAGGATTTGGCCACCTTGCGTTTCGCGGCAGAACGGATTGCGGCGTTTCACCGGCGTCAACTGCAAAAAAGCTGGCAGTATCGCGATCCGCTCGGGATGGTACTCGGCCAGCGCATCACGCCCTTGGAACGGGTTGGCGTGTATGTTCCCGGCGGCAAAGCATCCTATCCCTCGACTGTTTTGATGAACGCAGTTCCCGCAAAAGTGGCGGGTGTTAAAGAAATCGTTATGACCTCGCCGATCGGCGATGACGGCGCGATCATTCTCGCTGCGGCGCATGTGGCCGGGGTTGACCGAGTTTTTCGCGTCGGCGGGGCACAGGCCGTGGCTGCGCTGGCTTTTGGCACGAAGACGATTCCCAAAGTCGACAAGATAGTCGGCCCGGGAAATATTTTCGTGGCGACGGCCAAACGCATGGTCTTCGGCGAAGTGAATATCGACTCGATCGCCGGGCCGAGCGAAATTTTACTCTTGGCGGATGATTCAGCTGATCCGATCCATGTGGCGGCGGACATGCTATCCCAGGCGGAACACGACGAGTTGGCGGCGGCGTTCTGTGTGACGACTTCAATGGCGATTGCTGTGAAAATTCAGCGCGCGATCGACGATCAATTGCGCAGCTCCAAGCGCCAAGCGATCACGCTCAAGTCGCTGGAAAAATACGGCGCGATCATAGTCACACGCAATAAAAGAGAGATGATCGAATTGGCTAATGCGATCGCGCCGGAGCATATCGAATTGATCGTCAGACAGCCTACCAAACTGGCGAAGGAGATCCGCAACGCCGGCGCAATATTCCTGGGTCCTTACTCGGCGCCGCCCCTGGGGGATTATCTCGCCGGGCCGAACCATGTCTTGCCGACCGGCGGCAGCGCGCGGTTTTTTTCGCCCCTCGGGACTTACGACTTTCTCAAGCGGACCACGGTGATTCACGCGCAAAGGCGCGCGCTAAAAACGTTGGCGCCGAAAATTACGCAGTTGGCCCGTCTGGAGGGATTGGACGATCACGCGCGTTCAGTCGAAGTGCGCTTTAGGGGAAGTTTCTAGTTTTCTGGTTGCGAGTTTCGAGTTAAGAAACGTTGCTTCTCGGCGCTATCAAAACGAATCGAAGTTACGCACGGGAGATAACTATGGGACGCACAGCAAAGGTCGAGCGGAAAACCAAAGAGACCGATATCAAAGTGTCGTTGGACGTCGACGGCGCAGGACAAGCGGCCATTGAAACCGGCATGCCGTTTTTCAATCACATGCTCGATGCCTTTAGCCGCCACGGCTTTTTCAACATCCAAATCCAAGCCAAAGGCGATCTCGAAGTCGACTACCATCATACGGTTGAAGACGTCGGCTTGGCGCTGGGGCAAGCGTTCAAAGATGCGCTGGGCGACAAGCATGGCATCCGCCGCTTCGGTGAGGCAAGCTGTCCCCTCGATGAAGCGTTGGCGAAGGTAGTCGTCGATTTGAGCGGCCGGCCCTATCTTCTCTACAACGTCAAGATCCGTCCTGGACGGGTCGGAGATTTCGATACGGATTTGCCGCACGAGTTTTTTGCCGCCTTTGCCAATCAGCTCGGCATGAACCTGCACATCGACGTGCCGCGCGGCGAGAATCCGCATCATATTATCGAAGCGTGCTTCAAAGCTTTTGCCCGCGCCATGGATTTCGCCACGCAGGTCGACCCGCGGGTGCAGGGTGTGCTGTCGACGAAGGGGAGCCTCTAGAAAAGCGTTCAAGACGTCCCAATCGTTGGAACATGATTGCGATTATCGATTACGGGATGGGCAATCTGCGCAGCGTGCAGAAGGGGCTCGAGCGCGTCGGCTTTGAAACGGTGGTTACCCGCGACGTGAGCCAGATTCAAGCCGCGCGCGGCGTCGTCTTGCCGGGAGTCGGAGCTTTCAGCGCGTGCATGGAAAATTTGGCAAAGTTCGGGCTTGTCGAACCGATCCGCGAGATCGTCCGGCAGAAAAAACCGTTTCTCGGCATCTGTCTGGGCTTTCAGCTGTTATTTTCCGAGAGCGAAGAGTTTGGCAAACAGAAAGGTCTCGGTCTTTTTTCCGGTCGGGTTGTCGGATTTCGTGCCGAACAAAATCTTAAGGTTCCGCACATGGGCTGGAATCGGATCGAGAAGCAACAAGACTCGCCGTTTCTGGATGGCATCTCCAACGGAGATTACGTCTACTTCGTGCATTCATTTTACGTTGTGCCGCAAGACAACGGAATCATTGCGACGACGACCGAGTACGGTCGTTCGT
>JBEVIO010000282.1:0-9228 GCA_040510635.1 Binatia bacterium
CGAAGTCGCTGAAAACAGCTACGAAGAGCGCCGTGAAAAGTATGGAGCCAATTTGCTCACCAAGTAACCGCAACACTTCATGATGCGCCCTTCGGTTCTATACACTTTTTGACTTCGTCCAAGAAACCGGTAGACACCGTAGCGCAGGCAGTTGGCCAGAAGGTTGGGGAGCACTTTGAATGCAATCGAATCATGACGGTATAGGCCACGGCTGAGCCCCTTACGATATTCTACTTCGCGGTTGTAGGCCCACCCATAACGCACCGGGTTCAACTCATGATAGACAATCGCGTGCGGCGTATAACCGATTTTGAACCCTGCCTTGCGAATTCGCATAGAGAATTCTGTATCTTCGCTGAAACCGGAAGCGCCTGGTCCGAGACGAACGTCAAAAGCGCCGATGCGTTCGAGAACTTCACGTGTGAAAGACATATTCGTCCCGGTCAAACCCTGGATCTGAATAATCTCATCGCCATAATCGACCAGAGGAATATTATATTTTTGCAATTGGCTTGGATCGGCGCATTGCCCGTCCAGATCTCTGCCCGGCTGAACTTTTCCCTGAACGGCGGAAAAACTGCCTTGCCTATATGCATCAAGATGTTTCTCCAAACACTGTGGATGAATAGAGACATCGTCGTCGACAATCATCAATATCTCGCCCCGAGCCGTGGCCAGGGCGACATTGATCGCATTTGCCTTGCCGGGAATAGGTTGGTGCAGAACTACCAATTCCAGGGAGCGCGCTATCGCCGTCTCCCCATTGAGAATTTGAGTTGTTTCATCGGTGGAGCCGTTATTCACAACGATAATTTCGATTTCCGCTGAGCTCGGCCGAGCCGCATTTTGAAGACTATCCAATAATACTTTTAAGCTTCTCGCCCGATTCCTGGTAGGGATAATGACGCTTAGACGATGAATCAACGCAAACTCGCCAACCGGTGAAACAGAAAAACCCTAGAGGCCGCGCTACGGTTACTGGGGTTGAAAACGTTTAGAGAATTCTGAGTACCTACTAGCTGATCTGTCCATTTTCAGTTTCAGGCAAGAGCTCACCATTTCCGCAAAAGCTTTCTTGGCAAAGGCCGCCAGCTATGAAAAGCTTTCATTGGAACAATGTTGCACGATTTGGTTTTCAGCGTTCTGGATCACAAGGTCTCTACAGAGTCTTGAACTTGGCGTGCGACGCCAAAAGAGCGGGTTCAAGCGCGGCTGGGTTTTTTGAAAACGTCATTGTCCACTGCGACAAACGACTTCAATAAGTCGACTCGGCGCGACTCACGCAGCACATTTTCCACGAGGCGGCGCTTCAGGCGTCTATCGACAAACGAGACATCGAGATAGCGCTTGAGAAAAACTGCTTTATCCGTCCAGCGCAGATCTCGTCCCAGGGTACGGTGAAGCTGAACAAGATTCTTGGTCCGGCGTTTGTCGCTCAAAAGCGAACATTGACGTATTCCTTCAAGATCAAGGAGAGCCAAAGACTCGGATTCAAAGGCGTTACCGACCGCCAAAATATTCGCGTCCTTTAGATCGTTATGGTAGATGTTGCGCGCGTGCAGAGCGCGAAACAGCCCGGCCAAAGTGATCAAAAAATTCCGTCTTCGCTTGAATCCTTCACGTCCCGGAAGAACTCGAAGATGCTCACGCCAATAAGCGTCGATCGTCTTGCCTCGAGCAATTTCTTCGGAGATAAAAAAACTCTTACTTAATGTGCCACCGAAGCGATGCTCGACCGCGGCGACAGGCACCGCGGTTGCAATATTGACCTGGCGAAGAATCGCCGCGCCGCGCAGCGCACGCAAGGCGCCCGATCGGATGAACGGCGAGGTTATTTTGTAGCGCAGCGAAAAAGCATTGTACCGTTTCACGTAAACTGACCGCGAGCTTCCCGCCACCGCCACATTCAAACGTCCAACTTTGATCTTCTTTTGGTCCTTGATAATCTGACAGGTCGGATCGCGGAACAATTGGTCCGCGTCGGCTAAGCGCTCGATAAACACCGGATCGGCAAATTTCCGATCGAGCCAGATCGACGCATGGCCCACTCTATGTTGAACGAAGTTAGGAAACATGGGCTTGCGTCAGCGCACCGCAGGTTTCAAGTAAAATTATTTCCAGCCTGCGAAAATGCTCGTCCCAAGAATAGGTTTCGCCTATCTGCCGAGCCTCTTTCGTGACCGCCGCATCGTGCGCTTTGTCCAGCATCCGCAGAAGTTTTGCTTCCAACTCCCTGGGTTCATCCAGTCTCTCAACAATGCCGTCGAGCAACGCACCCTTCAGCAACTCCGCGGCGCCAACTTCCCGGCTGACAAGCACCGGCAATCCCGCGGCCAAAGCTTCCAGCACCACATTGCCGAAAGCTTCCTGGATCGACATCAAGGCAATCAGATCGGCAGCAGCGTAATAATTTTCAATCTCGTGCTGCCGACCGGCAAAAATGATCCTGCCCGGAGCCAACGTATCCGCCCATGCCCGGTAGCGTTCCATTCGCGCATCCAGGCCGACAACCAGGAGATAGCAATTCGTCAATTTTTTCGAAGCCCAAAGCGAGATCAGACGATCCAAGCCCTTGCGGCGAAAACCACTGCCAACGAACAATACCACCGGCGCTTCGAGCGGAATCTTCCAGCGCTCGCGCACCGGCCGGCGGTATTGATCTCTTTGAGGATGAAAGCGATGCGGGTCAACGCCGTTATATAGGACCGTGATCTTATCTGGAGCCACGGCATAATTAGCCAGGATGTCTCGTTTGACTCCCGCCGAGACCGCGATAATTTTTTTCATCCGAGCCGATTCAAACTGGCGCTGCTCGATCGCCAAAACACTTCGGTGATAAACGCTTATTGTTTGCCAGAGACGGCGCAGCGCCCCGCCTTCGTCGCCCATGCGGCGCAAAAAACCTCGGTGCGTGCCACCGCCGCAGCGAACCA
This sequence comes from Binatia bacterium, assembly GCA_040510635.1. Classification (GTDB taxonomy): domain Bacteria; phylum Desulfobacterota; class Binatia; order UBA9968; family UBA9968; genus DP-20. The sequence goes on from JBEVIO010000282.1 coordinate 2,934, forward strand.
CATCGGCGGCGAAGAATCGTCCAAAGCTGATTGCCGCATCGTAGCCCCTGTCGTTGATCCGTTTTTCCGTCGCGAGGGCGGAGCTCCATAATTGGGCCGATCGCCCCAACGCAAGGGTCGGCACGCGATGCGCGATCACGCCGGACGGCGCGGCGATATCGAATTCGCTACAGAATAGATGTACCTCATGTCCCAACTCCCGTAGCCCCTCGGCCGTCTGGAAAAGATCCCGCTCGGTTCCACCTTTCAAATCGAGGCGTTTATGAGCTAGGGCAATCTTCACCGGCGGCGAGCTTTCGGGCGATCATAACGATGTTGTCGGACATCAGCAAAGCAGGATCGAAAAAGTGGGCAAGAATCTGCCAATTGTAACCCCGCTGTACACGGTCTTTCTCGGCGCCAATGATAACGATTAAGCTAGACAGCCACAGTAAACGGCCAAAAGATAAGCAAAAAATCGCGCCGCGAATTGACCCGACGCTATTTCTCGATCTCAAAGCCATAGTGGAACAACAAATATAATAGAGCTTGTAAAAGGACATCGGCGGAGGCGGCGCGTAATCCGTCGCGATGACACGGTAACCCAAGCGCGCCAACAAACGCGCGGTCTCGCCGTCACCGCAACTCAGGTCCAGTATCTTTTTGTCACTCCCGCAATGGTTCGACCATGCGGTCGCAAGCGCAACCGCTTGGAGGATTGCAGAATTTGCCATGACTCAGCCAGCTGTATCCTTCATAACGCGGCTTTCACGATCGTGACGCACCGCAACGTCGGCGTTCCAGTGCATCAACTTCCTAAAGCTCAGCGTCGGATCGACGCCGTCGCACTCATGGCGGCGCTGGCGCGTCTTATTTTCGATCCAGCGCGCGAACTCGCGCTCATAGCGTGACAATTGGCTTTGACCGAAATAGGCGCATAAAAACCGCATGCGGTCCTGCAAGGTGATGCCGGGCAGCGGCATGCGATTTAATTGTATCAAATTCCGTTTCCAAAGGGAGTGCGGCAACCAGTGTGGAAACCAATGGGTGCGATCGTTATCCATAAAGTAGAACGATAACTCTCGACCATCCGCCGCCGCGACCAACAGATTGGACGCGATCAGGTCACCGTGGATAAATCCGTGACGGTGCAAACGTTGGATCAAGCGCGCGAGCTTCATCAGTCCGTTTCTCTTAGTTGTTAATCGTTCAGGCGTGTTTACCAGATCCGCCAAAAATTCCGGCAACGGCCGGCCATCGACCTTTGCGGTCAGAACGAAGCTCCGACGAACAACCCGAAAACACCGTACTTCTCCGGCGCCGATGGTCTCCGGAACATTGAACCCGGCCGAGGCAAGCGCCACGCCTTGGCGCCAAAAACGAAACGCCTTTGACGGCCGGAAAATATCTTTGATCCCAATGAGCGGTCCACCGTCGTGAAAGATCTTAAGATAAAATCTCTTGCCGTTTTGACCCGCTGGAGCGTCGATTGCAATCGTTTGCGGATGCTTCGAAGCTGCTTGCGCAGCGACCAGCGTCAGCACTTTTTCCTGTAAATCATCACTCCAGTGCTCCGGCGAAACTCTGAGGCGCCAGGCGCCGACACGACGCGAGCGATAGTCAGTCGCCTTCCGCACGACAAAGTCTCCTCGTCGGCTGGCGTTCAAAAGCCCTAGCGACTTTTTCGGCGATTTGCGCGGCGGTGATGGACTTCAGACAAATACGGCCAATACTACAATGGCGGCGATTGCACGGCACGCATGACGCGCGCCCTTGAATGATTAAATCCTCGAAACCATACGGTCCGGTTCGCTCGGGGCTGGTCGCGCCCCAGAGCGAAATCACCGGTGTGCGGACGGCTGCGGCGATGTGCATCAAGCCGGTGTCCGGCCCCACCGCGAGCGTCGCCCTTTCGATAACGCCGATCGCTTCACGAAGCGACGTGAGCCCGGCGAGATTTGTCAGCTTGACCTGCGACTCGGCGACCGCCTGGCGAGCGATCTCTCGATCTTCCTTGCCGCCAAGCAACACAATGTCGAGATCATATTCATGGCGCAAAGCTTGGGCGCACTCAGCCATCTGCCCGGTGAACCACTGCTTGCTTTGCCAACGCGTGCCGATGAACAAAACGGCAAAGGACGCGCTCACACCGAAAAGATGTTTTTCAACACAATTCAACTCCGCCGCAGTGAGATGAAAATCCCATTCCAGCGGCGCCCGCTCAATGCCTAGGTAATCGGCAAATTTTCCATAATGTTCGAGCTTCGAAATCCTATCGCCGTATGGCTCGATGCGCAGATTATTGAAAATCCAGTTGAGCTCCTTACTGTCGCGACGGTGAAAGCCGAGACGCTGGGACGCGCCGGTCCATCGACTGATGAGCCCGCTTTTGAGGTGCCGCTGCAAATCGAGCACCAGATCGAACTTGCGCCGCCTCACGTCAGCAAGGAAAGCGCCGATCGTTTGGCGCCAGTGCGGCCGATCGAACAGGAGGATTTCATCGATCGCGTCATTGCCCTGAAGCAAGGGCAACGACGCCGGTTCGATGGACCAGGCAATAAATGCGCTCGGAAAAGCTTTGCGCAATGCACCGGCCAAGGGCAAGGCCCGGGTAACATCTCCGATCGAGCCGTGCAGAATGATCAGGATCTTCTTCGGCTGAAACTTAGGCGTGCCGATCTTCATGGTAAAATTTGACAAGCTCACACCACGCCGCCGCGGAAAAATAGCGCTGCTCGGGGTCGAGTTTAAGCACCGAACGCTTTAAACGCGCGAGATTTCTATTGGCCAAGGCGATCGGAAGCCGGCCGAGAAAAAGCCGCGCCCTATCGTAATCGATGATATAGCTCGCCGCTGCGCCGTTCTCGATCCGCAAGAGAATATTTTTTAGATTAAGATCGGCGTGGTAGACCCCTTCCCGGTGCATCGCGCGGATGCCGCTCGCTACGGCGCTCAGTGCCGCGGTTAAACCAATCCGTTCTATCAATCCGCTGTGAAACGCCGACCAGAGATCTTCCGCGCCTTGCAATTGTTTCGTGATGAGCCAGCCGCGATAAAAAGGTCCTGCGGGCCGGCTCACACAAGCGGCGCACACTTCGACCGTGCGCAAGCCGCGTCGGCGCAACTCTTCCGTGACCGCCAACTCGCGAAAGGGCCGCGGCGGCCAGGTAAAAAACCAGGTGGTGGCAATGGTTCGAAATAAACCGCCGTGGCGATAGGCGCGGATCAAGGCAGTATCTCCGTCAGGTAGCACGATCGAGCGCAGCACGCCGCGGCCGTGGTAGCGAGAGTCCGCCAAAGCGCCGCCGCGGTCATTATCGCACAACGAAAAATCGATGTGCGCCGTCTGATCTTGCCGAACCACGAGGCGATGACCGCGCTCGTCAACAACCCTCTTGAAGCCGTCGGGAAGCGCGCCCCAATTTAACTTCTCACTAAAGATGCGGTAATTCCTCGAGCGGCGAGTTGCCGGTTGCACAAGTTCCGATTGTGCGAAAGGAGATTTCAAACGGTCACGAATTCCGGCTGAAAAGGTGTGACGGATGAGTTGAGTCCGCGCCGATCGCCCTTCCAGAGCCGTTGCACGCTCTCCAATATTTTTTCCGGACCGATCTGGTGAATACAATTCGCATGACCCAACGGACAGCGCCGCCCACCGTGGGAAGCGCAGGGTCGGCAGGAGAGCTCCCGGCCGACAACAATCGCATCCGCCATATAAGGGAAAAAGCCGAGCTCGGGCGTTGTCGCGCAAAATATCGCCACGGTCGGTACCCTTCGCGCCACCGCCACGTGCATCGGCCCGCTGTCATTGGTAACAAATACCGCACAGCGGCTGATTGCCGCAGCCAGCTCGCGCAGACTGATCCGCCCCACCAGATTGACAGCGGCGGTCTGACAGCGAGCCTGCACGTCTTCGACCACAGCAGCATCTTCGCTGCCGCCGAAAAGCAAGATCTGGCAATCGAGCTTTTTTTTTAGCATGAGAATGAGTTCGGCGAATCCGGCGGTGGACCAACGCTTGGTCGGCCACACGGAACCTGGATTCACGCCAACAACCATTTGATCATCGGCGACACCTAGCGCGCGTAGCTTGTGATTGACCGATTCTTGCAGCGCTGCGCTGACCGGCAAATCGAGAGCGCGCTCGCAGTCTTCGATGCGCACGCCGAACGTTTCCAAAACGGAAAGATTCCTTTCGACATCGTGACGTTGCGGGTCGCGCGCGACCCGGCGATGGTACAAAAACCAGCCGGCGCTCTGGCGAAAACCGATCCGGCAAGGTATCCCGGCCCAGCACAACAAAAGTGCGCTGCGCAGAGATTTATGCGGCGTGATCGCCAGCGTAAACCGTTTGGCTCTTAAGCTGGCTGCTTTGACGCGCAATCCGGTCCATCCTCGATCCGCACGCTTCTTATCGTCGATGATCAGCTCATCGATCGCCGGATGATCCTGTAAAAGCTCCCGGCCCGCCGGCTGGCAGAGCAGCGTCAGTTTTTTTACTGGAAATCGGCGCCTGAGCTCGGCGATCAGCGGCAAAGTCAATACGGTATCGCCAAGGAAGCTGGTTTGAAGTAGTAGGACGTTATCCCAAATGTGCGCAGTCATCGACGCTATAAGCTATAAATGGATCGCCTCATCGATCAACATGATCGGAATGTCGTCTTTGATCGGGTACATCAGCCGGCAGGCCTCGCAGATCAGGCCGTCGTTTGTCGGGTTGAGATGAAGATCCCCCTTACACTTCGGGCACGCGAGAATATCCAAAAGATCTTTGCTAATCGCCATGAGTTCAGCTCCTTCGAAGCACGATTATTAGTGATGAAACGGAATCAGCGCGTCCCAGCCGCGCTGGTAAGCGCGCTGCGACTGCCCCGCGTCGCGATTGACGAATGGCCGGTGATACATCGGATGTTTGAGGCTTCGCACTTCATGTTCCAGGGTGAATTTCTTGGCGCCGTCCTCGGGGTCGACGATGTCTTTAAAGCGAAATTGATGATTGCGCACGTCCTCTGAAATCAGACCGCGGCTCTTGAGGTACGCAAAAGGCCCGGAAAAGTTAGCGACATAAATGGCAATATGATGGCCGTCATAGGGCGCCGGTGAATCGGCCGCTTCACGAAACAGCAGCGATTGATGACGGCCGATCTTCACCCGGCCGAAGCGATTTTGCCGATCGCTCTCCAGTACCGTCGGCGCGCCGAGCGCGGTCTGGTAAAACCGTAAAATCCCTTGCAGCGCGCCGGGCGCGACCTTGAATTCGACGTAAGGAATTCCTAGCGTCATGTCGCCGAAAGAGGGCTGGCTCGAATAGCAATGATAGCGATTGCCCCAAGGACAGGTAACAGAAATAGAGTCGTCGCTCCGACTATAAGCAAACTTGCTATCTTTCAGTCCTTCGCCGATGGTTTTTAGACGCCCTTCCAAAGCATCGAGGTTCGGCACGACCACGCCGACATGACCATCGATCACTTGCGGGCTGCGGGTGGGTAAATGAAACTGCTGCTCGCCGACATTTACCCACATGTTGTTCAGGCCGACGTTCAAATAGGGATCGCGCGTGAACCCCATGCCGACGACATAAAAAAGTGTTGCCAGCGACTGATTGGGAATCTGCACGTTAATGTGCTCCAAACTCACGATGTTGCCGACGTCTTCTTCCGCATGTTCGCCCATAGGTTACCTCGAAATTTTTAAAGATCCGTGATCACAGTAACTTTTTATTTAAGATTAAAACTTGGCAATCTTTATTCAATCCGCATTGGCGCAAATCCACTGCCACTCGCTTTCTAATCCCTGCGCCAAATCAATTTTCGGCCGGTAATCAAGCTTGTCTTTTGCATTATCCAGGCGCGCCCTGGTGTGGCGGACGTCGCCCTTCTGACGATCGAAACGCTTGAGCTTGGACGTTCGACCAGCGATTTTCTCCGCCAACGAAATAGCGTTCAACAAACTCACTTCCGATCCACCGCCCAGGTTGAAGACTTCTCCTTTTCCCGGATAAGTGGCCGCGGCCACGACGCCGTCGACGATATCCTGGCAAAATGTAAAATCGCGAGTCTGCTCGCCGTCATCGAAGAGCGGCACTTCGTCGCCGCGTCGCAAAGCGCGCATAAACAGATGAAAGAACATATCCGGCCGCTGGCGTGGACCGTAAACGGTAAAAAACCGCAGCGAAACGGTCGGCACGGCAAAGGCTTTCCAGTACAGATGGCACAAATGTTCGGCGGCAAGCTTGGTCGCGCCGTAAGGAGACACCGGCCGGGTTAGCCCGTCTTCGAGCATGGGTAAATCGTCCGTATCGCCATAGACCGATGAG
>JBEVIO010000283.1:0-5096 GCA_040510635.1 Binatia bacterium
CTCAATAAAAAGCCGGCGATGCCGAAGCTGAGCATGATGAGGATTTCCGTCGTATTGGAATTAAGCGTGTAGACGCCGATCAGGCAGAACAGCAAAATCAATGGAAATAAAATCGTGTACGGCGTCTTCAGCACGCGCACCCAAATACCGATCAGGGGCAAATTCAACACCAGCAGCATCGCGTTACCGATGTACATGCTGGCGATGAAGCCCCAGAACAGTTCCGGATACTTGCTGATAAAGAGCGGGCCGGGCTGGATGCCGTGAATCATCAGGGCGCCCATGAAGAGCGCCATGATCGCGCTGGTCGGGATGCCGAGCGAGAGCAAAGGAATAAACGATCCGGCCGTGGCGGAATTGTTGGCCGCTTCGGGTCCGGCGACCCCTTCGATTACACCGGTGCCGAATTTTTCCGGATAGCGCGACATGCGTTTTTCCATCGCATAAGAAACAAACGACGCGATCACCGGACCCGGGCCGGGCAAAATCCCCAAGAGAAAGCCGATAACGGAGCCGCGCGCGATCGGCCAGCCGCTGTCGCGCCAATCTTTCGCGTTGGGCAGCAATCCTTTGATCTTTGTTTGGTAAATCGATTGCGTGCCCGTGGCGCCCAAGTTCTCCAGCACCTCGGCGATACCGAAAAGCCCCATAGCCACGGGCACAAGACCCAAACCATCGCGCAAGGTCAGACTGCCAAAGGTAAAACGCTCTTCGCCCGAAATCGGATCCATACCGACGCTGCCGGCGAGCAACCCCAGCGCAGTCATGATCAACGCCTTGAGCATCGATCCCTGCGTAAGATAGGCGACCAGAGTCAAACCGGTGAGCGTCAGCGCAAAATATTCCGGCGGTCCGAAGCGGAGCGCCGCCCGTCCAAGCATCGGCGCGAGAAACATGAGCCCGATCACTCCAAAAGTTCCAGCGATAAACGAGCCGAAAGCGGAGATGCCCAATGCCGCGCCCGCGCGGCCTTGGCGCGCCATACGGTAACCGTCGAGACAAGTGACTACCGACGCCGTCTCGCCCGGAATATTGACTAGAATCGAAGTGGTCGAGCCGCCATACATGGCGCCGTAATAAATGCCGGCGAGCATGATGATCGCGGTCGCCGGCTCCATTTTGAACGTCAATGATAGCAAAAACGCGATCGCGCCGACTGGCCCCAAGCCCGGCAAGACGCCGACCAGCGTGCCGACCAGGGAACCGAGAAAACAAAAAAGCAGATTTGTCGGCGTAAGTGCGACCGAGAAGCCGAGCGCGACATTGGCAAAGAGATCCACCTCAGATTCCCAAAATGCCGGTGGGGAGCGGAATACCGAGAAGCCAGCCAAAAATGGCGTAGGAGATCAGCGCCGTCGCCACCGCGATGCCGATGACTTTGGACCACCTCTGAGCCTCTATCGCACGCAGCAGCAGGACCATCAAAAAAAATGTCGTTAGAAAAAACCCGGCGCGCTCGAGCAGGAAAGCAAAACCCACCATCGTCGCCAAAGTCGCGCCGATTCTTGCCCAGCCTTCGGCGGTGAGCGGCTCAGAGCGGGTTGACGATTTGGTTCCGATGATTGCCTGAAGCAACGAGATACCGGAAAATATCAGCAACAATACCGCCAGAATCTTCGGAAAGAATGCGGTCTGCGGCACGCGCATAGTGCCGAACGAAAGATGGCGGCTTTCCAGGAGGATAAATCCAGCCAATCCGATTAGGATCACGGACACTGCGGCATCGGACCGTTTCATCGAATTAGGACAAAGATGAATTCAAAGCACGCTCAGTTGCCGATCTTGGCGACGCGCGTTACCTCGGACCACTTGCGTTCTTCCTCGGTGTAAAACTTCGCCGCTTCCTGCGGGCCGAGATTTTCGATCAGCGCTTGCGCCTTTTCGATATGGGCGGAGACTTCCGCATCTTTCAGGCTTTCGCTGAGCGCCGCAGCGAGCCGTTTGACGACCGCCGGCGGCGTTTTCGCCGGCGCGAAAAAACCCACCCAGATTTTCAAGTTGAGCTCGGGAAAACCTTTTTCTACCGTCGTCGGTATGTTGGGAAAATCTTTAAGTCGCCGATTGGAAGCCACCGCCAACGCCCGCATGGTGCCGGCTTCGATGTGGCTTCGGGTCGTACCCAAGGTCAAGAATGCGATGTTTACATGACCGCCGAGCACGGCGGTGGCCGCCGCCGATTCCGAGCCAAGAGGAACATGGGTGAGATCGATCTTGGTTTTGAGCTTCACCAACTCGCCGATAAAATGCGGCGTGGTGCCGGGCCCGGCCGAACCGTAAGTCAGCGCCCCGGTTTTTTTCGACGCCTCGGCGATTAATTCTTCGAGCGTCTTCCACGGCGCATCCGCTTTCACTACGGTGGTGTTCGGGCTGCTGGTCGCGAGATTCAGCGGCGTGAAATCTTTCATCGCAAAACCGGAACTCTTATTGACGAGCGGGATCAGCAGTATCGGCGGCGGCGTGACGAGAATCGTGTAACCGTCCGGCGCAGCGTCCTTGGCGGCCTGAATACCGACGGCGCCGCCACCACCGGCTTTGTTGACGATAATCACTTGCTGACCGAGAAGCGCAGCCATCTTCGGCGCGACGATGCGCGCGACGATGTCGGTCACGGCTCCCGGCGGAAAAGGATTGATGATCTGCAGGGTCTTGGTCGGATACTCTGCCGCCTCGGAAATCGCCGCCGACGCAAAACTGCTAGCCATGAAAAACAGCAGTGCAGCCGCGCGAACGGCGCGCTCATAGAGCGACTCCCGAGCCACATGCAAAAATTTCACAGCCGCACCTCCAATGGTTGAATCGCTATCTCTGCTAACAGAATCCGCTACAGAGTGTCAAACCAACCTTCATCTTGCTTGACACAACCGACGATAATTCCTAGAAGGAGGAAGCATTAAAGCAAACCGACGCGGCACGTGTAACGCGCGCTGCGGACTTTCGAGGCATTGGCGATATGGGAACCGTCGCGGCAGCGCAGCAGATTCTCGCAGGATTGAAAGAAGCCGGCATCGACCTCGTGTCGAGCGTTCCCGACATCAATATGCTGCAGCTCATCAATCTGCTTTATCAAGACAAAGACATCGCTCATGTCCCGGTGGGCCGCGAAGAAGAAGGAATCGGCGTTTGTACCGGCGCGCATCTCGGCGGCAAGAAAACGGCCATGCTAATGCAAAACGGCGGCTTACTGAACAGTTGCAACGGTCTCACCACGACGGCGCTTCAGTTCGGCGTGCCGATCCTGCTCCTGATCTATTACGCCGGCGATATCGGCGACAACGCCTTTCACATGGTCGGCCTCGTCACCGAGCCGGTGCTGCAAGGATTGGGCATCAAATACGTCGTGCTGCGCGATCCGGCGAAAGTGAAGCAAGACATCGGCGGCGCCGTCGTGCTGGCGAACAGCTCCAAACGACCGGTCGCTTTGCTGCTCACCCGCGCGGTCTTATAACGTTCATCATGAAACGCTTTGAATGCTTGCAAGCGATTGCGCCGCTGATCGATAAGGAATTGTTTGTCACCACCGCGGGCGGCGCTACCGCCGAGTGGAATGCGCTGCGGCCGAGCGACGGCAATATTCAAGTCAAAACCCTCGGCCTGTGCTCCTCCATCGGTCTCGGCCTTGCCATCGCGCTGCCCCAGCGCAAAGTTTTCATCTTCGACGGCGATGGCGCTCTGTGGATGAATCTGGGCTCGCTCGCGACGATCGGCCTGCATCAGCCGAAAAATCTCATTCACATTTGCTGGGACAACCAGCAGTACGAATCTTCCGGCGGCGAACCGACGGTTGCAACCGCGGGTAAGATCGATTTTGCCGGTGTGGCGCGCAACGCCGGCATCCAAAGTTCCACCGCTGCGACCACCGTCGATGAACTGCAACAGGCGGTGAGTCACGCCCTGAGCCACGACGGACCGCATTTTGTCTGGGCGCGCATCGAAGCCGGCCGCGCCGAAGCGCCGCCGCTGCGCTACGACGAGCTGGAAAATAAGTATCGCTTCATCCGCTACATCGAAGACAGTGAGGGCATCAATATTCTCCGCGTGCCTATGCCTGCGAGCTACTTACAAAAATAACCGAAGCTCGCTTCGATATTCATAATCCATTGTCTTCTTTTCCGGTCGCCTGCGCAGGCCAAGCGAGGCCCCGCAATGGGCACGCATGCAAAAGCGGCGAATTCAGGTCGATCGAGTCAGCGAGAGGATTGTCGATGATTAAAAAATTGAATATCCCGGCTGCTCTAGTCGCGCTTTTATCCGTTTGCTGCAACGCATCTGCGTCGGCGCAAGCAACCAAAGTAGCCATTGGCTACAGCGGCATCAGTGCCGATCAACTGGTTATTTGGGTCGCCAAGGATACCGGCATCTTCGCAAAGAACAATCTTGATGCTCAGCCAATCTATTTTACCGGCGGAACGCTGTCCGTAACCGCGATGGTTTCAGGCGACACGCCGCTGATTCAAGCCTCAGGGCCTGGCATCGTCAGCGCTGGGCTAGCAGGAGCCGACCCCATCTATGTGGTCGGCGGCATCGTCAGTTTGGATTACTGGCTGATGACGCAGCCTGAAATCAAAAATCCTGAGCAACTCAGAGGCGGCACGATCGCGGTCGCCCGTTTCGGCGGTGCGGCGGACTTTGTCGCGCGCTACGCGCTCGCCCGCCTCGGACTCAATCCTGGAAAAGACGTCACGATCGTGCAAACCGGCAGCACGCCGGAACGCTTGGCCGCCATGGAAGGGCGGCGCGTTTCGGGCAGCACTCTAGTTCCACCTGCGACCTTTGTCGCGCAAAAAAGGGCTTTCACTTGCTCGCCGACGTCGCGGCATTAGGCCTCGCCTACCAGCATCAAGGCGGGGTGACGTCGCGAAAATATTTACGCGAGCATCCGGATGTGGTGCGAAATTTCGTCAAATCGTACATCGAGGCTGTGCACCGGTTGAAAACCGACCGCGCCACAGGCTTGAAAATCGCGGCAAAATATTTGCGTTTGGAAGATCCGGAACTCTTACGCAAGACTTATGAAAGCTCGGTCGATGAAAACAAGCTGCCGATGAAGCAATATCCGACCGTGGAAGGCCTGAAAATCATCATCGACCAGCTTGCCT
>JBEVIO010000284.1:0-4603 GCA_040510635.1 Binatia bacterium
AGAATTTTTTTTAAAACTCAGAACGGAATAAATCGCTAAGGAGAAGAAGAATGGCGACGAAGTTGAAATTCGGGTTACTTTTGCCGCACTTTTGCGAATATGCTTCGGCCGAAAGCTGCATCGAAGGTTCGAAAAAGGCCGAGGGCTATGGGTTTGACTCGGTTTGGGTCAGAGACCATCTGGTTTTCGAACCCCACGGTATGGAAGGCGAGGATAATTCTCACATCGAGGGTTTGCTGATCCTCGCAGCCGTCGCGACGGTGTGTAAGAAGCTGATCCTCGGCACCGGCACGATGATCTCGCACCGGCATCCCATTCATTTGGCGCAAGCCATGGCAGGCCTCAGCGCGCTTTGCAATACCGATATCATCATGGGTCTGGGCCTTGGCACCTTTCCCCACGAATTTGAGGCAGCGGGTTACAAGAAGGTTACTTTGCAAGATCGCGCCAATATAGCGAAAGTCAACGCCCAGCTCTGCCGGCGATTCTGGGCCGGTGAAAAGATCACCTACAAAGACGACTACTACGACTTCAAAGACGTCGAGCTCAAGCCGACGCCAAAGAAAAACATTCCGATCTGGTACGGCGGCGGCACGCCGGCGTCCGTCCGCCGCGCGGCGGATTACTGCGACGGCTGGATGCCTGGACGTATTCCCACGGCTACTTTTAACAAGATGGTCAAGTACCTCGAAGAGCAGTGCAAGCTGGCGGGACGACCCATGGTCACCACCGGCGCGATCCCCATCACCAGTATCGATAAGAACAGAGACGTCGCGCTCAGCAAGGTCAACGTCAAAGGTCTGATCAACGAAGGCAACGCCCCGAGCAAGAAAACTTGGGTCAAACCGGCATCCGGCACCTTCTCCAAGGTCGAAGATATCGAAGGGCTGCTCATGGCCGGAACGCCGGCGGAGATCGCGCGCGATACTAAACGATACGAAGATGCGGGTCTAAATCACATCGTTTTCGACCTGCGCTTCCGCTACGCCGATTGGTACCAACAGATCGACTTGTTGGGCCAAGAAGTTCTACCGGCGGTCAGGGCGTGATTCGTGCTCGTGTTTCGTGCTTGTAACGAACACGTTCCACGATCACGAACACGATGAATTTTTGGAGTTTCTATGCGTACGGAAAAAGTTAATTTTTACAGCGAAGGCATTAAGCTTTCCGGCGCGCTCTATTTGCCGGACTCGGAGCAGGGCAAACCATTTCCAGGAATCGTCCAGGGCCCCGGCTTTCTCGGTCTCAAAGACGCCAAGCATTACATCATGATGTTCGAGAAGCTTTGCTCGGCGGGTTATGCCTGCCTCTGTTTTGATTATCGCGGCTGGGGCGACAGCGAAGGCATCGAGCGTGGCTGGGTAATGCCGAAGTGGCAAGCGGAAGACATCCGCAACGCCATCACTTTCATGCAGATCCGCCCGGAAGTCGATGCCGACCGCATCGCGACCTACGGCTCCGGCGGCACCGGCGGGGGCAATGCCGTCTATGTCGCCGCCATCGATCCGCGGGTCAAATGCTGCGTCAGCTATCTCGGCGTCAGCAGCGGCCGCGATTGGCTGCACTCGATGCGGCGCGAGTACGAATGGGTCGATTACCTCAAAAGCATCGAGGAGGACCGTAAAAAACGAGTGACCACCGGCTGTGGAGCCATGGTAAGCGCCCGTGAAGGCGGCATTATGGTGCAAACTCCCGAGCGCCAGACCACCACGATTAAGAAAGACGTCGCCGATCAAATCCCCGATGCCATGCCGCTGGCCTGCGCCGAGGGGATTTTGGAATACAGCCCCATCGATGTCGTCCATAAGATTTCGCCCCGCGGCACTTTGTTCATCGCCGTGGAAGGGGATGCCGTGACTCCCGAACAGCAATCCTTCGATCTATATGAAAGGGCCGGCGAGCCGAAGAAACTGGTGCTATATAAAAAGACCACCCACTACGGCATCTATAACGATTACTTCGACGATGTCGCGGCCAATATCGTCGACTGGTATAATCGCCATCTCAAATACCACAAGGTCGAAGTCACGGAAAAACCATAGGAGCAAGTCATGAACAAGATTTCGTTCGGCGTGAGAGTGCCGAATTCCGGTCCCCTTTCCAGCATTGAAAATATCGTCAACGCCGCCAAGTCGGCCGAAGAGCTAGGGTTCGACGCGATCTGGGTTCACGATCATGTGGTCTGGAGCTCGGAGATGCACCGGCACCATATTTCTTCCGGCGCCGCGGAAGCCCTCACCGACACCCAGGACGCCAATTTCTTCGAAGCCACGACGATACTTTCCTACCTGGCGGCGGAGACCAAGAAGATCGTTTTGGGCGTCGCCTGTTTGGTCATGCCCTGCCGCAACCCGATTTACGCGGCCAAACAATACTCGACCTTGGATCACCTCGCCCAGGGCCGTTTGCTGGTGGGTGTGGGCCTCGGTTCCAAAGCCACCCGCGAGTCGGACGAATTCGGCGTGTTCGGCGTGCCCTACGATCGGCGCGGCGACCGCACCGATGAATACATCGAAGCGATGAAAGCGATCTGGACCCAGCCCCTCGCCGCCTACAAAGGCGACTTCATCGAGTTCAAAGGCGCCGAGGTTTATCCGAAGCCCTTCCAGCAACCCCATCCGCCGGTTTGGGTCGGCGGCTGGATGAAGCTTGCCGCGAAGCGCGCGGGGAAGTACGGCGAAGGCTGGATACCGGGTTGGCTTTCGCCGAAGGAAATGAAAGTCGGCTGCGATATCTTGGCCCAGACCGCGCGGGACAACGGACGGGATCCGTCGAAGATTACCATCGCCGTCGAAAAGCTCGCGACCATCGCAAAGACGCGCGAGGAAGGGATGAATCTCGCCATGCCGACCCTTAAGACCAGCAGCGAGAGCTACGAGCGCGACATCGACAGCATGCAATTCGCGCTCGACCGGCATATTTTCGGTTCCGTGGATGATGTGCGGCGCCGCGTCGATGAATTTATCGAGAACGGCGTGCAGCATTTCGAGCTCAAGGTCATCTATCCCACGATGGATAGCTTGCAACAGCAAATGGAACTCTGGGCGGAGAATATTCTGCCTCGATATAATTAAACAGCCGTTTCAAGGTTCAAAAGTTCAAGGTAGGGAGCGGACATTGAATCCGTGAACTATTGAACGGCGCGAAGCGCATCTATGAAACTTTCATTCGAACTCAATGGCAAACCCTCGCAAGTGGAGTGCGAGCCGCAGGAAACCCTCGCCGAACTTCTCCGCAACACACTCAATCTGAACGGCACCAAGGTTTCCTGCGACGTCCAGGTTTGCGGCGCCTGCACCGTGTTGGTGGAGGGTGTGCCCGTCAGCGCTTGCACCTATTTGGCGTACGAAGCGCGCGGCAAAAGCATCACCACCATCGAAGGCCTGGAAAAGCCGGACGGCACGCTACATCCGCTCCAGCAAGCGTTCATCGACGAGTTCGCTTTTCAATGCGGCTATTGCACCCCGGGCATGATCATGTCGGCCAAAGCGCTGCTGGACGAGAATCCTAAGCCGACCCGCGACGAAATCATCCATCACATGGACGGTAACATCTGCCGCTGCACCGGTTATGTGCCGATCGTGGCCGCGATTCAGCGCGCCGCTGAAATAATGGCAAGGGAACCCAATAAGTGATCCGAAAAACCACTCCCGTATCTCAAATCACTCATCCCGATTTAGCGACCGCTGATATGATGCCGAAGGAGTCGAAAAAGTGAGCGCCGAAAAGAGAACCGATTTCCACGTCGTCAACCATTCGATCCCGCGCCGCGACGGTCGAGTCAAAGTCACCGGCAAGGCCCAGTACGTCGCCGATCTGAAGCTCATCGGCATGGCCTACGCCAAAGTTCTGCGCAGCCCCTACGCCCACGCTAAGATAATCTCCATCGACAAATCACGCGCCGAAGCGCATCCCGGAGTCTATTGCGTCGTCACGGGCTACGATCTCGACGGGCTGAATCCTTATTTCGGCCACGCCGTCAAAGATCATCCCCTGCTGGCGATTGAAAAAGTTCGTTACGCCGGCGAGCCGGTGGCCGCCGTGGTTGCGATCGATGAACGGACCGCCTTCGAAGCGTTGGAATTTATCGACGTAAAGTATCAAGAGCTGAAAGGCGTCTTCACCCCGCAAGAAGCAATGGCTAAAGACGCGCCGCTCCTGCACGAAAGAAAATTCGAAGCGGGAGCACTGCGCGGCTTCGAAGGCGATGTCACTGCCGGCAAGGGGACCAATATTTGCCAGACCCATAAAATCCAGTGGGGTGACGTCGACAAGGCGTTCAAAGAAGCCGTTTCCGTGGTCGAGGGCAATTATTATTTTCCCATGACCTACGCCTACGCGATGGAACCCTACGTCGCCGTCGCCGATGTCACCGATCAGGGCGTGACTATCTATTCGTCGGCGCAGCATCCTTTTATGGTGCGCCATGACTTAAAATCCATTTTCAATCTACCGGTGAGCAAAGTGCGGCTGATCGTTCCCTTCGTCGGCGGCGGTTACGGCAGCAAGTCCTACACGAAAGTCGAACCCCTGGTCGCCGCCTGCTCCTGGAAGGCCAAGCGTCCGGTGAAGCTGCAGCTCACGGTCGAAGAAGCGATGTTGA
>JBEVIO010000285.1:0-3451 GCA_040510635.1 Binatia bacterium
TAGCGAATATATCGCGCGCCACATCGACGCGGGACGGATATTCGTCGGCTGCGAGGGCGAAGAACCGGACATCGCCCATGCGATCAAAAGAATCGGCAACAAGCCCTGGGTTTTTTCCAGCGATTATCCACACGAAGTCAACAACGAGTTCTGCAAACACGAGATCAACGAGTTTCTCGAGAACGAAGAGATCAGCGCCGCCGACAAAGCGGCTTTTCTGCACGGCAATGCACGGCGGTTTTATAGCTTGGGAGCCGCTGGGTTATGAGCGCGCCGGCCAGCATCGGCTTGATTATTCCTTCCGGCAATCGCCTGACGGAGCCGCAGTTTAATGCCTATGCGCCGCCGGGCGTCGGCATTCACGTCACCCGCCTGCGCATGACCGGAAAATTCCGTAAGCCGCTGAGCGAGCTCAAACGGCCGCTGGTCGAGGCGGCAGAAGCGCTCTCAGACGTAAAACCGGGAATGATCGTGTTTCACTGTACGGCGAATTCGATGGAAAGCGGTCTTGCCCACGAAAAAGCCATCATTGAAATCATCGAGCAGGCCAGCGGTTGCCCGACCATCACGACGGCGCAAGCGATCACTCAAGCGTTCGATCGGTTCGGCATCAAAAAGCTGGTGCTGATCAGTCCTTACGTCAAAGCGACCAATCAGCTCGAAGTCAACTATCTCACCGAGACCGGCTATACCGTGCTGCATGAATTAGGCCTCGGTCTGGAAACCCACGCCTACTCGACCGTGACGCCGCAAGAGTGGAAGAACATCGTAAAGGAAAATACCCGAACGGATGCCGACGGCTATTTTTTGAGTTGCACGAACACGCGCATGATCGAAGCGGTCGAAGACCTGGAAAACGATCTCGACAAGCCGGTCATCAACAGCAATCAAGCGACACTCTGGGCTTGCTTGAAAAAACTCGGCGTCGTCCACGCCGACAAAAAACTCGGCCGGCTATTTCAGTAACCGCGGGATTCCCCAAGCAGTGATAGGAATTTTTCGCCGCCGAAAACAGGCACACCCCAATCAGCCGTCGAACTGCCCGGATAGAATTCTACTCGGCTTCGCCAGGGCCGAAAGTTTTTCCATTAAGCCGGTGTTGCGTTTCTCGACGCGAAAATTGCGAATCGCCATCGCCAATGCTTTGCGGCTGCCGACGATGACGACCAGCTTCTTGCCGCGCGTCACCGCGGTATAGAGAATGCTTCGATGCAGCAATAAATAGTGCGACGTGTGCAGCGGCAGGACGACCACCGGATACTCGCTACCCTGGCTCTTATGAACGGATGTCGCATAAGCTAAATTAATTTCGTCGAGCTCATCAGCCTCGTATTGCACTACCTTGTCGAGAAAATCGACTTTCACGCTGCCGTCTTCGCGGTCGATGCCGGCGATGCGTCCCAAGTCGCCGTTAAAAACGCCCTTGTCGTAGTTATTGCGCAGTTGCATGACTTTATCGCCGTGGCGCAACGTGGCGCCGCCGCGCTCCAAAGCGACACCCGAGGGGTTGAGCAAGGCCTGCAGCTCGCGATTGAGGTTGATTGTTCCCAACAAGCCGCGATGCATCGGTGTCAGCACCTGGATTGTCTGGGCGACTTCGTCCGCTGGCAATTGCAGCGCGCGCGGGATGTCTTCGCGCAAAAGAATTTTCGTCGTGGCGAGAATCTCCTCTTCCGACTCGTGCGCCAAAAAAACAAAGTCGCTGGCGCCGGCATCGTCGGCCAAGAGCAATGATTGGCCTTGCAGGATGCGGTGCGCGTTGACGACGATCAGGCTCTGACGGTCCTGGCGGAAAATCCGCCGCAGCACGACTTTGGGAATAACGCCGGAATCGATCAAATCGTGCAGTACGCTGCCTGGCCCCACCGACGGCAACTGGTCGACGTCGCCGACGAGAATCAGGTGACTGTGCGGATCGACGGCGCGCAGCAAATGATCCATCAAAGGCAAGTCGACCATCGAAGTTTCATCGACGATGACAAAATCGACACGCAAAGGATTATCTTCGCTTCTCTGAAAGCCGCCCTCGCGTGGGTTGTATTCGAGCAACCGGTGGATCGTCGTCGCTTCCTCGCCGGCGCTTTCGGCCATGCGTTTTGCCGCCCGCCCTGTCGGCGCCGCCAGCGCGAAGTTGGCTTTGGCACGCCGCAGGATCGAGAGCAGCGCCGTCAACAAAGTGGTTTTCCCCGTGCCCGGGCCGCCGGTGATGACAAGTACTTTTTCGCACAGGGCTTGCTCGGTGGCGCGGATCTGATCTTCGTCCAGGATCACGGCCGAAGGCGCAAATAATTCCGGACTGACGAGATCGATGACGCCGCGCGCGGAGTTACGCCGGCCGGCGATTTGCTCCTGCTGCAACCGCGACGGCGTCGCCAAAAGATTCTGCAAGGCCGACGCGACACGACGCTCGGCATGATAAAGCTCTTGCAAATAAACTTGCGCATCGCGATCCGCCGCGCCTTCCTGCACCACCAACTCACCCCTGGCGGCAAGCCTGGCGACGGCCGCGTCCACGGGATCTTCATCGATATTCAAGAGCCCCGCGGCATCGCGCTTGAGCGCCGCCAGGCGCGCGAAGCAATGGCCGCGATCCGCCATCTCGCCAAGCACATGCAAAACTCCCGCTTGCACGCGCAGCGGAAAATCACCGCGGATGCCGATGTGATTCGCCAAGCGGTCGGCCAAAAGAAAGCCGATGCCATGCACCTGTCGCGCCAGGGCGTAAGGATTTTCCCGCGCTTGATTGATCGTGTCGGCGCCAAAGACTCGATAGATCCTGAGCGCCAAAGACGCGCCCACGCCGTGGCCTTGCAAAAACACCATCACGTCCTGCATACCGCGCTGCTCTTGCCACGCTTGGATAATGCGGTGGGCGCGCACCTCACCGATGCCGTCGACTTCGAGAACCCGCAGCGGCTGTTCCGATAGGATTTTCAACGTTTCCAAACCGAAAGCCGCCACCAACCGTTTCGCGTAAGCCGGACCGATTCCCTTGATCATGCCGGAGCCGAGGTATTTTTCGATACCCTCGCGGGTGGCGGGATCGATCTTCTCCCAGTGATCGACCTGAAACTGCAGGCCGTAGCGGGGGTGGCGCTTCCACACGCCCGTGACTTTGATCTCTTCGCCTTCGGAAACCGGAAAGATCGCGCCGACGATCGTTATCCCCGGGCCGCCGTCTTCATCCAGGCGCGCCACGGTGTAATGCGTTTCGGGGTGCTGGTAGGTGATCCGGCCGATCGTGCCTTGAATCGACGTCATGTCGTTGGATTGTTCCGCCACTATACGCTCCAAGGATTCTATCCTACGCGAAAGCCTGAAAAGCGTAAACGCCGCGCGCTTGCCTTTTACCAGGGGGGAGATAAAATCCCACCAACTCGTCAATGTCCACACCCGCTGCCAAGCGCCGGCTGTCTTTCGTCCAATTTTTTTATAATTTCGCAAAACACGC
>JBEVIO010000286.1:0-8129 GCA_040510635.1 Binatia bacterium
TTCGCTCTGCTTGGCTCGATTGTTGGAGCCCACGGCCTAACCGGTTGTGCAAGCGGCAAAGAAGCGGTCGTGCAACCTGACAGTCAAACGGCGAGCCCGGCTAAGCCCGCGCCGGCGAAGCCGCAAAGTTCCGGTGCGCCGAGCCAAAGCTTGCAAGAGTTGAGCGTACGCGAGGAGCAGGGCCAGACTACGTTGTTGGTGAAATTTGCTCAGCCTGTAACCCAGTACCGCCATTTCACACTCCCACAACCCGCGCGGATTGTACTGGATGTCCTCGACGCTAACAAAGTAACGGCGGCAGACGAAACCTACCGCATCGATACTAACTGGGTATCGGCGTTACGATTAAACGCCAACGACAGCAATCTTCGTCTGGTTGCCGAAATATCCGCGGCGTCCGTTCCCGCCTACACGATCGTAGCGGAGGATGGTGGATTGAAGATCGTTATCGGCGCCCGGGATCCAAACGCGACCGCGAAAAGAAATAGCCTACTCGTTGAAGGCGGCCGGCGGGTGGGTGCGCGTCAACTCGTGCCGGCTACTGGCGCGGAAGCGCGAGCGTCATCAGGCGGCTTGGAGGATCGATCATCAAGTGAAAAAACCTACACGGGTCAAAAGATATCGCTGGACTTCAAAGACGCTGATATAAAAAACGTTTTTCGCTTGCTCGCGGAAGTGAGCGGGTTGAACATAGTGGTGACGAACGATGTAAACCGCCGGGTGACCGTGCGGCTCGTGGAAGTGCCATGGGATCAAGCGATGGACTTGATCATCACGACCAATGGCCTCGATAAGGAGCAGATCGGTAATGTGGTGCGCATCTCCACCGCGGGAACTTTAAAGACTGAAAAGGATGCTTTGGTAGCGGCGAAGAAATCAAAAGAGGACTTGGAACCACTACAGACAATCTATTTCAGCGTAAATTATGCAAGAGCCAAAGACCTTGAAAGCAAGGTTCGGCCGTTAATGAGTAAACGGTCTGATAACGCGCTCGTCACCGATGACCGTAGCAACACGATAATGGTTCGCGATATTCAGAAAAGCGTCGAAGACGTCGCTTCTTTGATTACGAAGCTCGACGCGAGAACGCCCCAAGTTCTCATTGAGTCGAATATTATTGAGACAAACCCGACCTTCGCAAGAGCCTTGGGAACAAAGTTCAATTTCACCAGAGGAGGCGCGACAATCACGAGTGACTTCACCCCAGGTGCCGGCACAGCGGCTGCAGGCGTGGCGCCGATAGTCTCGGTTTTGCAGAATAGGGTCGGAGGTCTGACAGATCTCAATGTGACGTTAACCGCGGCAGAGAACGAAGGACTGGTAAAGGTGATATCGAGACCCTCTGTTGCGACTCTTAACAATGTGGAGTCGACAATACAGGCCTTGCGGATTCTCCGAATTGCTCTACCCTCGTCGACGAATATCGCGAGCGGAAGCGGTGCGGCGGCGGGCACGGCTGTGGCTACGGAACAAATTCCAACCGGCATTACTCTTACGGTAACACCCCAAGTGTCTTCCGATGGGTTTATTCTGATGAAAATCGGCGTGAAATCCAGCTCTGTTGCACCGACAGCGAGTCCTTCATCTGGAGTCGGCTCTTCGGGAGTAATACCTTTCGACGAGATTAGTAGACAAGCGATCGCCAACGTCCTGGTCAGAGATGGGGAAACTATCGTCGTTGGCGGCATTCTAAAAGATACCAATTCGACTAACGAAGCGGGCATTCCTTGGATTAAAGAGGTTCCCGTATTCGGCTGGCTATTTAAGACCATCTCGTGGCAAAAACAATTTGAAGAGATGATGGTTTTCATCACTCCACGGATTGCTTCGGCCGGCTCTGCGGATATGCCTACCGCCGAGGAGCTTTGGCGCGATCAAATGAAAAAAACTAGTGGGAATCAACCGGCGAGTTCTCAAAGCAGTCCTTAGCTCCTCGTAAAGGTGAGTCGGCGCGTCCTGGCGACGGGGTCATGAATTTGCCGGCGTCGATTGGCCATAGTGTCGTCGGTTCCTCGCAGCGCAATAAGAAAGACATTAAATGCCGCGACCGAGGCCTAGGAAGATACTAATCGCCGGCTTTTGTTTTTTCGCGTTAATCCATCGGTTGATTCACTGGCGTTCGCGCCAGCCGAGTTTCGATCTTTGCAGACAGCGCAAGTTTCTGTCTTTAGTTCTTGGCGTCCGTATAGCAATCCGGATCGTTTGATTTCTGTTGGCATGAATAAAGGCGAAATACTTGCTATCGCGGGCAAGCCTGATCACGAGGAATCCTATTATCAGGGGGGCGGCGGCCGGCTTATCAGAATCTCTGATTGGTACTATATTCGCTCCGGTTTCGACGCTCAGACGACGATATTGAAATTTGCTCAAGAGAGCTTGGTAAGTATCACTTCGACATCAACTCGTTAATAACCGATCCGATTCCGCGTTTGCCGTCCTCGAGTGTCGCTCAGCGCCGAGCTTGACTTGAAAGGATCCGGCTCTCTCTGTAGTCTAAGCTGAACTGATTAGGACAACTACGAAATGTTGCGCTACCTCACCGCTGGAGAGTCCCATGGTCCCTGTTTGACGATGATCATCGACGGCGTGCCGGCGGGATTTCCCGTTCAAATCGACCGAATAAATCACGACCTGTGGCGCCGTCAGCAGGGTTACGGCCGTGGCGGGCGCATGCTTATCGAGAAAGATGAAGCACAGGTTCGTTCCGGGATTCGCTGGGGCGAAACCATTGGCGCACCGGTAGCTTTGGGAATCGAGAACCGTGACTGGAAAAACTGGACAAAGAAAATGTCCCCTCTGCCTGAAGATCGCGATGATAAAATCGCCGTCACCAAACCGCGTCCCGGGCATGCCGACCTAAATGGCGCGCTCAAGTACGACCGCCGGGACATTCGCGATATCCTGGAACGCGCTAGTGCGCGGGAAACGGTGGCCCGTACCGCCGTCGGGTCTTTTGCTAAACAACTGCTGGCGCCGTTTGGCATACGTGTCATGGGTTACATTCGCTCCATCGGCAACGTCGCGGCGAATTTGCAAGATCTTACTGTCGATGAAATCTACGCGCGTTCGGAAGAGTCGGCGGTTCGAACCGCCGATCCCGCAGCCGAAGAAAAGATGATCGCCTTGATCGAAGAGTGCAAGAAAGAAGGCAACACGCTCGGCGGTATCTTCGAAGTTGTCGTGCTCGGTTTGCCGCCCGGCTTGGGCTCGCACACCCAGTGGGACCGCAAACTCGACGGACGCTTGGCGCAGGCGCTGATGAGCATCCAAGCGATGAAAGGCGTGGAGATCGGTCTCGGCTTCGAGATGGCGCGGCGCCGCGGTTCGCAAGTGCATGACGAAATTTTTTTCGATCCGACCAAGGATGTCACGGAAGGCACACCGAGAATCGTGCCCACGGGGTTTTATCGGGGTAGCAACAATTCCGGCGGCACCGAGGGCGGCATGACGAACGGCGCCCCGCTCATTGCCCGGGTCGCCATGAAGCCGATCTCGACTCTCATGAGTCCGTTGCAGTCGGTGGATTTACGGACAAAGCAGCCTACCGATGCGTCCGTCGAGCGGTCCGATGTTTGCGCCGCTCCAGCCGCCGCCGTCGTCGGCGAATCCGTCGTTGCATTCGAGGTCGCCAAGGCATTTTTAGAAAAATTCGGCGGCGACTCCTTGCGCGAAATCCGGCGCAACTATGAACATTATTTAGAACAAATCAAAAATTATTAAGCCGTTGTCGAAAACACCGGTTCAAAACATCGCACTGATCGGCTTCATGGCCGTCGGAAAGAGTGCCATCGGGCGGAACTTAGCGAAGCGGCTGCATCGGCGCTTTGTCGATCTCGACGCGCTGATTGAGAAAACCGAAGGGATGAAGGTGCGGGAAATCTTCGCACAAAAAGGCGAGAACTATTTTCGCCAACTGGAAAAGCGCGTGCTCGACGACGTATTGCGCCGGCAAGGGCAGGTTATCGCCACCGGCGGCGGCGTTGTGATGGACGATGAGAATCTCCATTGGCTGCGCGCGAGAGCATTGCTTGTCGGCCTGACCGCGTCGGTCGATATTTTGTTGACCAGGGCCGGCACGGGAGCTAAACGCCCGTTGCTCCAGGGAGTCAATCGCAAGGAGCGCATCCAGACCTTGTTAAAGGAGCGCGAGCCGAGGTATGCACAAGCTCATCTGATCATCGACACGAGTGATTTGGTCATTGATCAAGTGGTGGGAAAAATCGTGGAAGCTCTCGGGTTAGAAAAAGAGCCACATGCAGACTCTAATCGTCAATCTTAGCGACCGTTCGTATCCGATTCACGTCGGTGCCGAAATCATCGAGCGCGCCGGCCAACTGATGCAGCAGGCGGGATTGCTCGGCAAGGTGGCCATCGTTACCAATCCGACGGTGGCGCAACTCTATCTCGACCCGATCCATGGAGCTTTGAGTCAAGCCGGATTCGAAACGACGCCGGTCCTCCTGCCGGACGGCGAGGAGCACAAAACTCTCAAATCACTCTCGACCATTTACGATCGTTTAGTTGCCGAACGGTTCGAACGAAAGTCTTGCGTGCTGGCGCTCGGTGGGGGCGTGATCGGCGATCTCGCCGGCTTCGCCGCGGCGACTTATCTGCGCGGCATCCCTTATGTGCAAGTGCCGACGACTCTGCTCGCCCAGGTGGATTCTAGCGTCGGTGGCAAGACCGGCGTCAATCACGATGCAGGTAAGAATCTGATCGGCGCTTTTTACCAGCCTAAATTGGTTTTGATCGATGTCGCGGCATTGCGTTCGCTGCCGCGCCGAGAACTCGTCGCCGGTCTCGCTGAAGTGATTAAATACGGTGTTATCTCCGACCGCTACTTGTTCGAGTTGCTCGAACAAAATTTGGAAAAAATCCTCGCCCTGGACCGCGAGCTGCTCACCCAGATCATCGTCCGAGCCTGTGAAAATAAAGTCCGCGTCGTCGAGGCCGACGAGCGCGAGGACGACTACCGGGCCGTGCTCAACTTTGGCCACACAATCGGCCACGCTTTAGAGGCTGCGACCGGCTACCGCCAATTTCTGCATGGAGAAGCGGTGGGCATCGGCATGGTAAAAGCAGCTGCGCTTTCTGTGCAGCAGGGCTTTTGTGACCCGAAGAGCTTTGAGCGGATTACCAGGCTGATCAAAAAGGCAGGCCTGCCGACCGAGTTTCCTCCCGGTATGTCGGTGTCAAGTTTGGTTCAAGGCATGGAAGTCGACAAAAAAGCGACAGCCGGGCAGATCAAGTTTGTCATCTCGGAAGGTCTCGGCAAGACGCGTTTTCATTGGCTTGCGCCTGGCGAGATTTTAGACGCACTGGGTGGCTAGTTTTTTCTGCCTGCAAAGGTATTTTTCATGGCGAAGAAAAAAATCCTCGTGCTGAACGGTCCCAATCTAAATCTTTTGGGCAAACGCCAGCCGGAGATCTACGGGACCTTGACGCTGGCACAAATCGAGCAGAGGATTCGTGCGCTTGCCAAGGAGCTCGGCATCGAAATCGAGGTTCGCCAGTCCAACAGCGAGGGCGAGCTGGTCACCTGGATCCAAGAAGCCGCGAATAAGTTCGGCGCAATCGTGATCAATCCTGCCGCGTACACTCATACGAGCTTGGCGATGCGCGACGCGGTTTCAGCGGTGGGTATCCCCACCGTGGAGATTCACATTTCCAATATTCACAAGCGTGAGCCGTTCCGCCACCACTCCTTTATCGCCGAAGTTGCGGTTGGGCAAATTGCTGGATTTGGGGTGGACAGTTATCTGTTGGGGCTTCGCGCCGCGGCCGATTTAGTCCAAGAATAGCGAGCCGATCTCGAAATTTTTTGCTTTCATTTCCTCGATGAGTTGCTGGCGCTCGTTCTCAGCTTGTGTTATCCGAGCTCGCATATCGCTCAGCTCCTTCTCCCTTTCGGTATAAGGAGGTGGCGGATCAATCGAAAAAGGTGGCGTCTGAAACGCGCTGACATTTGAAGCGTTGAAATCGCGCCGTGCCGATGCGCGCTCAGTGGGCAGTCCTTGCTCTTTATATTGAGCGTCGCGTAGACGCGACATCAAGTCGGCCTGCTGGCCTTTAAACGCTTCTTCGGTGGTAAAGAAACTTGGCTCGGGGCCCTTGGTTCCGCGCGTAATCCAGGAGTACCGATCGCGTAATTCTTTGATCTCTGCGGTAAGCCCCTTCACTTTATCCTCATACGCTTTTTGTTCCTCAGCTCTTTTCTTGGCTAGCTGTCCGTCTCCCGCAGATACCGAAGGCGGTTTTACTTCTGGGGCTTTGGTCGGTCTCGGCGGCGGCTCCGGTGCGACCGTCGTGGGAGCCTGATTCACACTGAGACTAGGCGAGCCGAGCCGGTCACCTTCTTCGGCGCGGCGAATGGTTTGAACTTGGTCCTTACTTATAGCGATCTCGCCGCCGAGGCCGGAAAATTTGATCATTGAACCGTCGTCGCGATAACTCTGAACATGGATTTGCCGGCCATTTTTCAAGACCAGCAGGTATTGTGCTTGCGCCACACCTGCCCAGCTTATGACTCCCACAAGCATGACGATAAAATGCGGTCTAAACATGGAGTCGATTATAGCACGCGGAGGTGGTCGTTGGTATCTCGGAATTTTGCCAATGTGCGGCTCTTTTACGCTTAGTTCAATCATGCTAGCGTTTGCATGTCGGCGAGGTCGTCATGAACCTGTTTCGATTGTCGCTCGTTGTTTTTTGCGTGTTTCTTTTTGCCGTCAGCTTGGACAGTGTCGGCTTGGCCGAGCCCAAGGTGCAAATCCTCTCACCCAAGGATGGCAGCCGCATCACCCAGGATCAGAAATCCATTTTTGTCAGCGGAAAAGTCGCGCGCGAGGCCGGTCGATCCGAAAGGGTCGACATCTTCCTCGTCATCGATATTTCCGGCAGCACCGCATTGTATGCCGGCGCGGATTTGGGCGAGGCCGATCAACCGCCGGAAACTTCCGGATTTCCCATGCCGCAGATCTCGATCGGCGGCATGGGTCTCGGCAGGCCCCCGCTACGAAACCCGCGCAACTCGATCCTCGCCGCCGAAGTCGCCGCGGCGCGGCGATTGCTTCTTCAACTCAATCGCGACACGACCCGGGTCGGTGTCTTGACCTTCAGCGAAAACGCAAGATTGCTCCAACCACTGACCCAAGATTTCGATCAGGTGCGCCGCATTTTAGCCGAGGTGCTGCGTGCGGGTCCTTACGGCGGCACCAACATGGTCGAAGGTATACGCATGGGGATCACCGAATTAATGGGATTGGGAACCAGCGAAAAGCGAACCGATGCGATCAAAGTGCAGTTTCTTCTGACCGACGGATTTCCATCGTTGCCGATCGGCGGCGGTAAAAGAATGGCCCCCGAAGACGTAAGTTTAACGATCAACGCGGCGCGACTGGCCGGCAAAGCGGGTATCAAGGTTCATGTATTCGCTCTCGGCGACGAAGCTCTTTCCTATCCGCGCGCGGCGATGGGGATCGCCAAAGAAAGCGGCGGCACTTATACGCCGGTGATGCGTCCGGCGGACGCGCTGGCGGTGCTCGAAAATATCTCCGTCGTCGGTGTTGATTATGTGCAAGTTGTCAATCAGACGATCGGCCAACAGGCGACGCAGCTGCGGCTTGCCGCCGACGGATTTTTTTCCTCGGCGGTGCCGGTAGCGGAAGGTCGAAATCAGATTGATGTCTTGGCGCGCGCCAGCGACGGCACCAATAGCCGCGAGTCGATCACGGTTTACTACCAGCCCGGAGCGCAAAAATCCTTGGAGTTGGAAGTATTCCTGGAGAAAGAAAAAAACCTCCAACTGGAGGTTGACCGGCTCGGAAAAAGCCCAGCGGAAATCCAGCGCGAAGTCGAGCGCAACCGTGAGGATACCCTCAGGCGGCCACAACAACTGCCGCCGTCGAGCGATGGACCGCCGAGATGAGCGGATTGGTTTGAATCTCGAGGAGGTGCAGGCTAGCGAACTTTTCTTTCCGCTTCCGCCGCGATGGCGATCTCCGAAGCGCCGGCGCGCTTGATGATCGACATCACCTTTACCGTGTCTCCCAATAAAACGTCCTTATCGCCGCGGAGAATCACGGTCTTGTCGGCGCGCGTGTTCAAGGCGTCCTGCAGGGTTTTTTCCA
>JBEVIO010000287.1:0-3036 GCA_040510635.1 Binatia bacterium
CGTTAACTTGGGTTTTTTGAATCCTCTAGGCGCAGGCGACGATTACGTCGCTCTCGATATTGGCTCCAGTTCCATCAAGCTGGTGGAAACGGTCGTCGATAAGAACGGCTATCGCGTTCTGAGCCTCGGCATCTCGCCGCTGCCGGAGTACGCTATCCAAAACAACATGGTTGTGGACTCGAAACCGGTGGTGGAAATTATTCGCAAGTTGATTCGCGAAAACGGGGTCAAATCCAAACAGGTCATCTCCGCAGTTCCCGGCCGGGCGGTGATTATGAAAAAAGTGCAAATGCCCAAACAGGAGCCGGCGGAACTCGAAGCGAATATCGAGTTTGAGGCGCAGAACGTTATTCCCGAGAATTTAGAAAACGTCAATCTCGATCATCAAGTTTTACAAGAGGCGGAAGACGGCAACAAGATGGACGTGCTTTTGGTCGCGGTCAAGAAGGAAATCGTCAACAGCTACGCCGACGCGATCCAAGAGGCGGGGCTAACGCCAACCGTGATGGACGTCGACTACTTCGCGTTGGAAAATATGTACGAAGCCAACTACGCCGGTGAAGGTGAGAACGGTGTGGTCGGAATCATTCATATCGGCGCCCAATACACCAGCATTACCCTGTTGCAAAACGGTATTTCCACATTCACCGGCGATCTTTCACTCGGCGGAGCTTATTTCACCGACAGCCTTGCTAAACAACTAGGCGTGTCCGTCGAGGCCGCGGAAACATTCAAAGCAACCGGGATGCTCGACGGCAAGAAGGGCTTGGATCTCGAGGCGACCCTGCGTTCGACAACCGAAGAACTGGCCGAGGAGGTCAGGCGAACCGTGAGTCTCTACGGCGCGGTCCCATCCGAGGACGGCGATGGGCTCAAAATGATTTTTCTCAGCGGCGGCAGCGCGAAACTCGCCGGTCTGCGAGCCTTGCTCGAAGAGCGCATGGGCGTGCCGGTGCGGCTAAGCGAGCCGTTCCGTGGTTTTAACGTCAGTAAGAACATCGATCGCGATTACCTCCTCGACGCGGCGCCATATTTTGCGGTGGGAGCTGGACTATCGATCCGTCGGCCGGGGGATAAATGATCCGCATCAATCTGCTACCGGTCAAAGCGCTCCAGGCGGAGGTTACCCGGCGCCGTGAAATCATTATCGGCGCAGTGGTGTTTGGCTCTGTGCTGGCTTTACTGATCGGTACTCATATTTATCAAACTTTAGAGCTGTCGGGCTTGCAAAGCGAGCTCGCCTCGTTGCGCGCCGACCTTCAAGCGCTCAACGTAAAAATCAAGGAAGTGGGCGATCTCCAAAGTAAGATCAAGGACCTGCGAAGCAAGAACAAGATCATTGAGAATCTGAATAAGAAAAAAAGCGGCCCGGTGCTGGTCATGGAAAACCTTTCGAGCGCGACACCGAATAGTCTTTGGCTCACCGATCTCAGAGAAAGCGGCGGCAATGTCACGATGAACGGTCTCGCGGTCGATAATCAGACGATCGCGGATTTTATGAAGGCGATCGCGCTTTCGAAACATTTTAGCAACGTCGAGCTCGTCGAAACTACCCAGGGGGCGGGACCGACGGCGGCGCTAAAGAAATTTTCCATTAAGACCGGGGTCGTGTACAGGTCGCCTGAGGCGGTTCCCGCGGCGACGAAAACTAAAATTGATACACCTACGAAAAAAGAGGAGAAGAAGGGTTGAATCAGTTGGTCGACAACATTCTCGAACGATCGACGGTGCAAAAGGTTGCGATCCTCGGCGGGACGATTATCTTGCTCGCGGCGCTTTACTACAGTTTTTTATATAGCCCGGGCGCCGACGAAACGGCCAAGTTGGCGGACAGCGTCGAAATCGCGCGCAATGAAAAAGCCGTGAAAACCCAGAAAGCGGCAAACTTGCTGCGGCTGCGAAAAGACCTGCAGCAACTCGACGCCGAGCTTAAGCTGGCGATCTCCCAACTTCCTGAGAAAAGGGAAATCCCCGATCTGCTCAGCAGCATCTCGGCGAAAGCGCAGCAGGCTGGATTGGACGTTCTTTTGTTTCGTCCGCGCGCAGAAAGTTTTCAGGAATTTTACGCGGAAATCCCGGTGGATATCACGGTCAAGGGCAATTTTCAGAACACCGTAAACTTCTTTGACGAAGTCGGGCATCTGAGTCGGCTGGTCAATATCGACAACATCGGATTTAAAAATCCCACGGTAAACGGTGAGCAGGTATTGTTGGAGACGACCAGCGTCGCCACCGCATTTCGCTTCCTCAACGACGCCGAGCGGAAAAAAGTCGCCGAGGAAAAGGCCAAAGCGGCAAAGGCCAAGAAGTAAGCGGCACAATGAATTTACGGTGTATGCAAAAACTGGTTTTAGTGATCGGCTTCGTGGTTCTTGTGCTCGGAACCATTCATGCCGAAGAGCCGATTGCCACGCCGTCGGAAAAAATGAAGGAAGCGGTCGGTAAGCTCAACAAAGCGCCGGCGACGATCGGCGAGTCGTTGCAGGGATTACGCGACGCGGCATCGGCGAAGCTAAAACAAACTCTCGGCGCCGGCGCCAAGCCGGACGCCAAACCGGCTCCGGTCGATCTCGACCTGCCGCAAAAAGCTGCCGAAATTCCAGCCGGCGCCTCGGCTTTGAAAGAAAACGGTCGTGACCCCTTTAGGCCGATGACGCTGCGCAGCAAGGTCACTTCGCGGCAGCGTGAAAATCTCTCGCCGCTCGAGCGCTTCGAGCTTGGTCAACTCAAAATTGTCGGCATCGTCTGGGATATAAAAGAACCGCGGGCCATGATCGAGGACACGGCAGGGCTCGGTTACGTCGTAAAAATAGGGACTCCGATTGGGAGCAACGATGGCAAAGTGAAGACGATCCACCGCGATCAGATTGTTATAGAAGAAAACTACACGGATGCCTACGGTGGACAAAAAAAACGTGATGTCAGAATGAGACTCTCGACGGAGTAAAGACGATGATAAAAACCAGAAACTTTCTTGTATTGCCTCCCGACAAGCTCCGCGAGAATTGCGCCAAGACGCTTTCAATGTTCGCTCTG
>JBEVIO010000288.1:0-5021 GCA_040510635.1 Binatia bacterium
TGGAGCCGAAACGCGGATTTGGCGGGGCGATTTATATGTCCGACGGCGACGTCAACATCGCGCTCATCGAAGCCAAGCGCGACGACCAAAAAGAGGGCATCAACCATTTTGGCTTCGAGGTCGACGATCTCGACGACATCAAGCGACGATTGAAGGAAGCAGGATTTAACGCCGAGATCGATTCGAAGTCGGATAAGGACTCGGACCATCGAATCCAGGATCCCGATGGCCATTGGGTCGATATGGCGGTCGATCGCCGCTGGCCGAAATAATGCCTTAAACTAATGCAAGCGATTACGAGGAAGGTTCGATGAGATTGGTCCGGCAAAAGCTTTGCCTTGTCTGGTGTATCGTCGCTGCGTTTGCGATTTCCGCGTATGCGCAAGACGGGTCGGACCCGAACGTAGTCCAGGCAGCGCGCAAGGAAGGCGAGATCGTTTGGTACACGACGATGAGCTCGGATCAGAGCAACGCTTTCATGGCGCGTTTTCAACAGAAATATTCCTTTCTCAAGCCTTCCGTCATCCGTTTAGGCGGGAGCGCGTTGCTGAATCGAGTGCTCACCGAGGCCAAAGCGGGGAAAAACTTTTTTGACGTGGTGCACGGCACCGGCGAGATTGTTTTGCCGCTGATGGACATGGGACTATTGGCGCCTTACATGTCGCCCGAGCGCAAAATGGTTGCCGATGACTTGAAAGATAGAAAGGGCTTCTGGACATCGGTTTACGTCAATTCGGTGGTGCTCGGCTACAATACCAATCTGCTCAAAGGTCAAGTCGTGCCGCGCAGTTACAACGATCTTTTGCAGCCGAGATGGAAAGGGCGAAAAATTTCAGTCGACGATACGTATGCGACCTTCCTGCAAGGGCTGATTGCCGTTTGGGGCAAAGACAAAGCGCTCGATTATCTGAAAAAATTGGCGGAACAAGAGCCGGTGGTCATGCGCGGCAGCACCGTGCGCGTTCAGTTGACCGCCGCCGGCGAATTTCCCCTGGTGATCGCCTATGCCAACATTATTCAATACCTCGCCGAGAAAGGCGCGCCGATCGATTGGGTGCCTCTTGAGCCCGCTGTCATTTCCGTCAACACCGTCATGGCGGGAGCCAAGGCGAGTCATCCGAACGCGGCGAAACTGTTTATCGATTTCACCCTTTCGAAAGAAGGCCAGGAAAAACTTTGGGACTTCCAACGGATCCCATCGCGGAGCGACGTCGAACCCAAACCGGCAAGGCTGTTTCGTGGCTACAAGCGTTACGTGGTGCACCCCGAGGAAATGCAAAATCTCGACGAGACGGCCAAGCTCTACTCGCAGATTCTCAAAACGCGCTAGACGTGCCAGTCATCTAAGGCGCGCCGCGCACGCACGGCAGGATCTTTGACAAAGGAGTTTTCCACGATAGCGAAAAACGGCATGGTCGCGTCGAGCCAGCCGCTGGCGACCTTAGCGGGCGTACAGATTCTCATGAGCGGCGGCAACGCCGTCGACGCGGCGATCGCAACCGCGGCTGTGTTGGGTGTCGTGGAAGCTTCATCCATCGGCATTGGCAGTGATGCGTTTTGCCTTTTCTATTCGGCCAAAGAAAACAAGATTAGGGCGCTGGACGCCAGTGGCCGATCGCCCTACGCGGCCGGCCTCGACTTCTGCCGCAAGAGCGGTTTCAAAGAGATGCCTCAGCGCGGCATTCACTCCGTCACCGTTCCCGGCGCTGTCCATGGTTGGGCGACCCTGCTGAATTCCTACGGGAAGAAAAAGCTAGGGGACGTGTTGCAAGCAGCGATCCGTCACGCGGAAGAAGGTTTTCCGGTGGCGGAGTTGACAGCGGAACAGTGGAAAGAGTCTGAAGCGAGATTGAAAGCGGATGAAGGCGCGGCGATCAATTATCTCATCGAGGGTCGCACGCCCAAGGCCGGCGAGATTTTCAGAAACCCCCGAATGGCGGCAACGCTGAAGCAGATTGCCGCGGAAGGCGCAGATTATTTTTACAAAGGCGAAATCGCAAGAAAGATTGTGCGCTGCTCCGAAAAGCTCGGAGGACTTTTTGCGGTCAAAGATTTTGCCGATCATCGTTCGGATTGGGTGGAACCGATCACCGCCAATTATCGCGGCTTTGAGATATTCGAGATGCCGCCGACTACGCAGGGATTTGTCGCTTTGGAAATGCTCAGTATACTCGAAAGCTTCGATCTCAAAAGCGCCGGGCCGCAGAGCACCGATGCGCTGCATTTGATGATCGAGGCGAAGAAGCTCGCGTTCGCCGACCGCGACCGATACTTGGCCGACCGCGATTTTATGAAAGTGTCGGTGCGAGATCTTTACGCGACAAAGCGTGTGGAAAAGATGCGGTCGCAAATTCGCCTGGATGAGGCTGCGAGTGAATACCAGAACGCGTCTACAGGAACGGATACCGAATACGTCGCAGCCGCCGACAGCGAAGGCAATCTGGTTTCATTCATCCAAAGCAACTTCATGGGCTTCGGCTCGGGTGTGGTTGAGCCTGAGACCGGAATCATTTTGCAGAACCGCGGCCATCTCTTTTCGTTGGATGCAAATCATCCCAACTGCATCGGGCCGCACAAGCGCTGCGTGCATACGTTGATGCCAGGGATGATTTTTAAAAATGGCAAACCTTACGTTGCGCTTGGATTGAAGGGCGGTCACGTGCAGCCGCAAGTGCAGGTGCAGATCATTTCAAATCTCATCGATTTCGGTATGACGCCGCAGGAGGCGATCTCGGCGCCGCGTTTTAATCATATCGAAGGAGCAAAAGTCGGATTGGAGCCGGATATCGCTCAATCGGTCAAAGACGATCTAACCCGCCGCGGCCATC
The DNA here is from genome assembly GCA_040510635.1 of Binatia bacterium. Taxonomy (GTDB): domain Bacteria; phylum Desulfobacterota; class Binatia; order UBA9968; family UBA9968; genus DP-20. The sequence continues at coordinate 2,829 of JBEVIO010000288.1, forward strand.
AAGTCGTTGGCGGCAATCCCGAAAGCTTCGGCGGCGCCCACGCAATCGTGATTCACCCCGAATCAGGAGCCTTCGTCGGCGGCTCCGACCCGCGCAAAGGTGGCTGCGCGTTGGGATTCTAAGATTCGGTTCCGGATTCCGCTGCGCTGCATCCGGGCTACAGAATTACAGGACGCGGTTTGAAGGGCTGTCGTAGCCCGGATGAAGTGAAACGGAATCCGGGGGCCTCGTGGTTGGACAACGCTGAGTCTTGTATCGTACATCTGGCCACATGGTTTTCTACCGACGCAATTTCATACCTGGAGGAAGCTACTTCTTCACGGTTGCGTTGACTGACCGTAAACGCGATTGGCTCGTGAGGCACATAAATTTGCTTCGCCTAGCCTTTCGGCGCGCCAAGCGCGAGCGACCCTTCACGATAGATGCGATCGTTGTCTTGCCCGAACATTTGCATTGTGTCTGGACTCTGCCCCCGGGCGACGCGGATTATTCGCACCGCTGGCGTTTGATCAAAGCGCGCTTTTCGAAAGACCTACTGCTGGCGGGCGCTCCGATCCATCAAAGTGCCAAGGGAGAATACAACGTATGGCAACGGCGGTTTTGGGAACATACGGTGCGCGATGAAGCTGATTTGCTTGCGCACGTGGATTACATCCATTACAACCCGGTCAAGCACGGTCTCGTCACACGGGTATGCGACTGGCCATACTCTTCATTTCATCGGTTTGTTCGGATGGGTTGGCTGAGTGCTGATTGGGCCGATGATCCGAATTTATCCGAAGGTATGACGGGAGAGTGATTTCGGAGTCCCGGTTTTCGCTGTGCTCCATCCGGGCTACGATAGAGAAATTCACAAATTTAAAATATCAGTTCATTCCATCCGGAATATAGTCCACACATCGGTCTTCGGCCTGGCAATCGGTACCGAAATCACATATCACCATTACGATATTTTCGTTAAGGAGACTCGGTCATGGGTTATTTCAAGGATCTCAGAGAGCATATCGCGGCGCTGGATCAAGCGGGTTTGCTGGTCAAGATCGACGAGCAAATCAACAAAGACACAGAGCTGATGCCGCTGGTGCGTTGGCAGTTTCGCGGGCTTTCGGAAGAAGAGCGCCGCGCATTCATGTTTACCAATGTGATCGACGCAAAGGGGCGGAAGTACGACATTCCCGTCGTGGTCGGCACATTGGCGGCGTCGCGCCAAATTTACGGCTTTGGTCTCCAATGCAAACCCGAAGAGATCGTTGATCGTTGGAACAAGGCGCAGAGCCATCCGGTTCCGCCGAAGATCGTCGATGTCGCACCGGTGCACGAGGTCATCTATAGGGGTTCGTCGCTAATGGAAAAAGGCGGTCTCGGCGAATTTCCGATTCCAATCTCCACACCAGGGTACGATTGCGCGCCTTTCACCACGGCATCGCACTGGTTCACGCGCGATCCGGAGACCGGCAATATCAATATCGGCAACTACCGCGGCCATATCAAAAGCCCGACGCGGACCGGAGTTTTTCTGAGCTCGAGCAATCATGGCGGCTACCACTGGCGCAAGTGCCAAGAACGCGGCATCCCGCTGCAAGCCGCGCTGGTGATCGGCGCGCCGCCTTGCGTCGCTTACACCGCGCCGTCGCGGATTCCTTTTAACGTGAGCGAGCTCGACGTCGCCGGCGGGCTCGCCGGCGCGCCGATCGAGGTCGTCAAGTGCAGAACCAACGACGTCCTGGTGCCCGCCAACGCGGAGATCGTGATCGAGGGCGAAATCTCGACCGAGTTTTTGGAACCCGAAGCGCCGTTCGGCGAATCCACCGGCTATATCGCCGAGCGCCTGCTCAATCCATTCTTCGAAGTGAAATGCATTACCCATCGTAAGAATCCAATCCTAGCGACAATCATCAGCCAGATGCCGCCGAGCGAGTCGAGCGTGATGCGTCAGGTATCAGCCGAAGGAAACTATCTGCGTTTCCTGCGCGATCAGTGCAACATTCCAGGTATCATCGAAGTGGCTTTTCATAGCATTGCGGTGCGCCAGATCTGTGTCATCAAAATGAAAAAGCTCAACCAGGCGCATGTCTGGCAGGCGCTGCACAGTATGGTCGGCTACAATCCCGCCACCGGCAAGATGGTCATCGCCGTCGACGAAGACATCGATCCGCGCAATTTAGACTCGCTCTTTTGGGCCATGGCGTTTCG
>JBEVIO010000289.1:0-9620 GCA_040510635.1 Binatia bacterium
CAATTGCGCCAGGATATTCAAAAGACACGCATCCTCGCGCTTCGTTCGCCACAGCGGGTCGACTATTCGATGCGCGAGCACGATCAAATCCTCGACGCTTTTTTGAAAGATAACCCCGCCCTCGCCGAGAGCACCATGGTGCGTCACCTAAAAAACCAGATGGAAACGCTACAAAAAACGCTCGAAACGACAAAAGGAGAAAAGCGATGAGCGATCGAGTGGAAACCAAGGCCCGCCCGCTGGGTATCAACCACGTCGTGCTGGAAGTCGGCGACCTGGACCAGGCGCTGGAGTTTTACGGCGGCTTATTCGAGTTCAAGTTGCGCGGCAAAAGTGATCACAATATCTTTATCGATCTGGGCGATCAGTTTATCCAGCTCACCCTCGGCCGAACGCAAGCGCCGGACACCAAGCGCCATTTCGGTTTGGTCGTCGATGATCGTGAGGCGGTGCGCCAGGCGATGGAGCGGCGCGGCATAAAAAGCATCAACGACCGCATGAACATTCTCGATCCGTGGGGCAACCGCATCGAGATCGTGCCCTACGACGATTGCCAATTCACCAAGGCGCCACAGGTCCTTAAAGGCATGGGCGCGTCTCCCATCGCCAAAACCGCCAACGCCATCGAAGAGCTGAAAAAGAAGGGCATGGCGGCGCAATAGTCCGGGCGTCGAAGAAATTTTTTCGGGCATCTTTCAGCGAACGCGCTGCACTCTTCGCAGCGCGGTTTCTGCGCTGTAGCCCAAAATTCCCGCAGACGATTTCACAAAGCTTCCTTTCTATGGTTATACCGTTAGAAGAATAACGGGCATGACTCCAGGCTTTATCCGACCCTGTTTGTATTCCACCGCGCCAAGGACTTTTCCTGCGAAATGAATTTGCTGCGCGAAGGCGCGCCGGCGTGAGCCAAACTGTCGCGGCGCCGGAGGCGTTTTCCGCCTCGCCGTTTCGAATTTGGTTAGCGCTCGGCGCGGTTTATCTCATTTGGGGATCGACCTATCTGGCGATCCGCTTTGCGGTCGAGACAATGCCGCCGTTTTTGTCCGCGGCGGCGCGCTTTATCGTGTCCGGCGCCTTCCTATATTCTTGGCGGCGCTTAGCCGGCGATCCAAAACCGATTGGATTGGAACGGCGCAACGCGGCGATCATCGGTATTTTTTTGCTCGTCGGCGGCAACGGCGGTGTCGTTTGGGCGGCGCAATTCATCCCATCGAGCCTCGCCGCCCTGCTGGTCGCGACCGTGCCATTGTGGATGATTCTGATCGATACCCTTCGTCCACGCGGCGCGCGGCCGAGCTCAAAAGTCTTGAGCGGCATCTTGATCGGCTTTTGCGGCGCCTTGCTGCTGATCGGTTGGAGCGCGGATCACGCGACTCCGGCCCATTTTTCCGGCGCGATCGCCGTCTTGATCGCATCCTTTTTTTGGGCCGTAGGCTCGATCTATGGCAAAACCGCCGCGCTCCCGGCATCACCGCTGGTGACCACCGGCATCGAGATGATCGCGGGCGGCATCGGTCAAATCGCCGCCGCGCTTTTCCTCGGCGAGTTCAACAGTCTGAAGCTGGATGGGATTTCGGGGCGCTCCGAGTTGGCGTGGCTCTATTTAACCGGCATCGGCCCGATTGCCTTCGTCGCTTACGCCTGGTTGCTTCGGGTAGCGCCGATTCCGCTGGTCGCGACCTATTCCTACGTCAATCCTTTGGTCGCGATTCTGCTCGGTTATTTTCTCGGCAAAGAAATTCTGACGGCGCGTATTTTATTTGCGGCGAGCTTGATCATCGGCTCGGTGGTCCTGGTCAGCAGCCGTAAACGCTAACGCGGCCAATCTCATTGCTCGATGAATTCCGCAAGGGACGCCAGCGGTTGCACGTGATCGCAGACGATTTTGACGATCGCTAACAAGGGTACTGCCATCAACCCGGTTATTTGCTTTTTCAATGCGTGTCGGCGCGCGCGCCCAGTCGCGAATAATTCAAAACAACGATTGAGTTTCCTTGCAGCTCAGCTTGGGCGATGTTAAAGAAATTTCATTTGCTAGGAATGGAGAAGCGCCATGGCTATTACGCTCTATTACGACACGCCGTCTTCCAACTCGGATCGAGTCAAAATCACCCTCGCGGAGAAAGGCCTGAGCTGGGAGGGAATGCGGGTCCGCCTTGCCAACAAGGAGCAAAAGAACGCGGATTTTTTGCGGCTCAACCCCTACGGAAAAATTCCCGTCCTGGTCGAGGACGGCAAGGTGTTGTTCGAATCGTGCATTATCAACGAATACCTCGACGAAAAGTATCCCAACCCGCCGTTGATGCCGAAAGATCCTTACTTGCGCGGCCGCGGCCGCATCCTGGTGGACTACGCGCTGAATTTTGCGCATGAACCGTACTGGGCACTGCGCGGCGAGATGTTCAAGCCCGAAGCGGCGCGCGATACCACGATCGTCGAAGAAAAACGGCGAATCTTGACGGATCTACTTCTGTATTTGGAGGCCGCCTTGGGTGACCAAAGTTTTTTTCTCGGCGACTTGAGCCTCACTGACATAGCGATCCTGCCGCGCCTTCTGCGCATGGAATCGTACGGCGCGCTGCCTTCGCCGTCCCTGCCTCGGCTCGGCGCGTGGCTTAAACGGATGAAAGCACGGCCCTCGGTGCAGGGGATTCTCTAGCGGGCGCGTGCCAGCCCTATTTCAGAACTTCTTTGAGTTTTGCCACTACGTCCGGCGGCGTCGTGAACATTTTTTGAATCAACTGCTCGGTCTCTTCGCCCGCAATCGGCGCAATCTCTAAATTAGCTTTGCTGGCGTCGTGGAGATAGTCGGGATCTTTGACAGTTTGCAAAAAAGCTTTGCGCAAAGTCTGTACACGATCCTTCGGCGTGTTGGGGGGCAACGAATACCCATAGGTGACCTGACTCGCCTGATGAATCCCGGTTTCGATCAGTTGGCGCGCCTCGGCGCTTTTGGCGAAGGAGATGGACAGTGGCACTTTGGGCAGCTCGGGATGCGCTTTGCCGTTACTCTGCAGGATGATGACCACTTGCCCCGATTCGATCGCTTTACGCCAGGTCGCGCGCACCGAAACCCACGAGAATCCACACAGCCCATCGATTTCGCCGGATTCAACGGCGACGCGGATATCCGCCGTCCCCTTGTAGCCGGTAATTAAGCGCATCGGTAAATTGATCGCCTCCTTGAGAATTTTTGCGGTATCATCGGTGGTCGCTCCGGGCGCGCTGCCGCCCAAACGCATCGGCGTCTTGGCGGCGAGCCATTGCTCCGCGTTGGCGATGCCGGTCTTTTGATTGAGTACACAGAGGTCGTGGTTGTAGCCCGGCGCGCCCAGCCATTCCATCTTGCGCGGGTCAAAGCTAACGCCTTGCCCACCGACTAATTGACCGAGGATCTGGTTGCCGTTGAAAGCGCCGATGGTCAATCCGTCGGCCTTGGTTACCCGATAAATATAGTTGGCTGAAATTAAACTGCCCGCGCCGGGCATGTTTTCGACGATGATCGTCGGATTGCCGGGTATATATTTGCCCATGTATCGCGATAAAGACCGGGCGTAGGTGTCGAAGCCGCCGCCGGCGGAAAATCCCACGACGATGCGAATCACTTTGCCGCCATAAAATTCCTGATTGGCCGCTGCGGCAAAAACAGCCGTGGCCGCAGCCAGCACCGACGCCAGCGTAAGACCAATTCCAGTTATAGATTTTTGCCGCATGATGGTTTCCTTTCTCATCGCGTTCGGATTGCGTCACAAAGTACGTGAAATACCTCCGCTCCGTCAACGACCGCATTTTGTAATGCCGATAGTTTCAAGCGCCATCACGATGAAAACACGTTGACAATGGAGCGGGTTTGCCTATATTGACCCGATTCGGGAGGAGCCTGGTATGCGCTTTCGCTGGGTTTGGATTTTCACCGCTATCATCGTCTTGATCGCCGACTCGTCGCGCGCCGACGATTTTTACAAAGGGAAAACGATCCGCGTCATCGTCGGCGGCAGCGCCGGCGGCGGCTTCGATATTTACACGCGTGCCATGGCACGCCATATGGGAAAGCATATTCCCGGCAATCCCGCCATGCTTGTTGAAAACATGACCGGCGCGGGCACGTTGATCGCCGCCAAATATCTGCACAGTAGCGCCAAGCCGGACGGCCTTTCGTTCGGCATTTTCAACGGCGCGTTGATCCTGAGCGGCGCACTCGGCAACAAGAGCATCGACTTCGACATGAGAGAATTGGAATTTCTCGGCGTGCCGGTACAGGACAGCACAGTGTGCGCCCTACGCAAGGAAAGCGGCATTACCAATATGGATCAGTGGTTCGCGTCGAAATCACCGATCAAATTGGGCGGCTTGAGCCCGGGCAACAGTACCAGCGACGTGGCGCGTATCATTGCCGCGGCTCTCAACCTGCCGATCCAGCTCGTCGAAGGCTACAAAGGCACCAATGAAATTCGCCTCGCGGCGGACGCCGGCGAATTGCACGGCGCGTGCTGGGCTTGGGAGACGCTGAGAACCGCATGGAGCAAAGCGATCCCGGCCGGTGAGGTTAACGTCGTCCTGCAGGTTACGGCAAAGCCAATCCCCGAGCTGTCCAATGTGCCGATGTCGCTCGACCTGGCGAAAACCGACGAAGCGCGGCAACTTTTGAAAGCCGGCGCCATCGACCCAGCGGCCATCGTGCGCGTTTATGTAACGACGCCGCGCACGCCCAAAGATCGGCTGCAAATCCTGCGCGGCGCCTTCGCAAAAACCTTGACCGACCCGGATTTCATCGCCGAATCCAAGAAAGCCAATCTGGACATCAATCCTCTCAATGGCGAAGAAGTTAAAAAAATCGTCGACGACCTTTTCAAACTCACGCCGGCAATGAGAACCAAGCTTGCCGGCGTTTTAGCGCCGAAGTGAGTCTTGCCGTTTTCCTGAAGAAATGGAGATGACGCAGTGAAAAATGCAGTTTGCCGGATAGTGATTTCAATCGCATGGGGGCTTGCTATCATCGCAAATCCCGACCTTCACGCGGCTCAAGAAGCAGAGCTCAAACCGGAAAAAAATAAGCTCGAGGTCGCCATCGCCGCCACCGGCCCGCTCTACCTGCCGATCATTCTGGCCAACGAAGCCGGCTATTTCAGCAAGCGCGGCGTCACCGTCAATCTCAGCACGCTGAGCGCTACGGCGTCCGCGCAAGCGCTCCTCTCCGGCCAAGTGGACATTTACCAGGGCGGCACGGCGACGATTCACGCCAACGTGGCGGGCTCGGATCTGATTTACATCGCCGCCAGCGTCGATCGCAGCACTTTGATCTTGTTCGGTCAAAAAGGCGTGACGACTTTTGAAAATTTACGCGGCAAGTCGGTGGCAACGACTTCGGTCGGCGCCTTCGGCGAAATAGCCATGCGCAAAACCGCCAAAGAACGCGGCATGGAGATCGGCAAAGACATCAAGCTGCTCTACCACAAAGGCCCGGCGGACGCGCTGTCGACTTTTTTAGTCGGCAACGCCGACGCTATGATCGTCACGCCGCCGCAGACGGAAATGGCGCGCGGCAAAGGATTTCCGATCATCATCGACTACTTCGAGAAAGGCCTCAAAATCATCGGACCCGGCACCGGCGTTGCGCGCGCTTTCGTGCAGAAGAATCCGAATACGCTTAAAATTTTTCTGATGGGTTATCTCGACGGCGTGAAGCGATCTCTCGACGATCCGGCTTATGCGAAAAACGTTCTCGCCCAAAGCAGCAAAATCACCGACCAGAAACTTGTCGAAGATAGTTATCAGGACGGCGTTAAGGTTTGGAACAAAGACATGACCGTCGATCCCGAAGCGATCAAGCTCGTCCTCGAGCAGTCGACGGTCGCTAAAGCCGCCGAGCTCGATCTTAAACGATTCTTCGACAACTCACTGATCCGCGAGGTCAACCGCGACTACGGCGCGAAACTGTTTCCCGGACAGGTAAAGTAAGTCCACATGTCAGAACGCAGCCTAAAATCCCTAACCGAATCTCATCCATTGAAAGGTTCCGCGTGATATTCGGTTTGGAAAATAATTCTGTCTGGGATAAATAAAAACCAGGACGGCGCGACTCGAAGTAGCGGAGGAAACCAAAATGCGCATTATCGACGCTGACGGCCACGTTTTAGAACGAGACATCCCCTGGGGGGATTTGATCGACGCTCCCTACCGATCACGCGCGCCGCGCCCTGTGCAGGATAACCGCGGCTATACTTTCATCATGATCGACGGAAAACTCACGCCAAAACCGGTCGGCAAAGGTTGTAGCTTCGTCGGCGCGCCGCGCAGCCATTCGCCTCAGCCGACGACGGGCATGGTCGATCCCAAGCAGCGTTTGAAGGACATGGATCTCGAAGGCATCGACACCGCGGTCTTATTCGGCACCTCGCCTTTTCTCAGCCTGCCGTTCGTCGAAGACAAAGACTTGGCCAGCGCCGTGGCGCGCGTCTACAACAACTGGCTGGCCGGCTATTGCAGCGCCGACCCGCGCCGGCTGAAAGGCGTGGCCGCGGTCGCGATTCAGGACCCGACGGAAGCGGTCAAGGAGCTTCGCCGTGCGGTTGACGAGCTCAAGTTCGTCGCCGTCGCCGCACCGCCGATCTCGGCATCGAAAAAGAACCTCGACGATCCAGAGCTCTTTCCATTTTTCGCCGAAGCCGAGCGGCTCAACGTGCCGATCTGCATTCACGTCGGCGCGGGCGACGGCGTGCCGGCAGCCACCGAGCGGTTCGAGCATCCCTTTTTCACCCATGCCATGGCGCATCCTTTCGAGCAGATGATCGCCTCGCTATGCGTCGTCGCCGGCGGGTTGTTGGAGCGCTTTCCGCACCTCAAGTTCGCCTTCATGGAAGCCGGCTGCGGCTGGGTGCCCTATTGGATGGAGCGGCTCGACGAGCACTATGAAATCCTTCAACCGACCGTGCCGTGGCTCACCAAGCCGCCCAGCGAATACATGAAAAGTGGCCAAATGTTCTACGCCTTCGAGATGGAAGAAAAGATGCTGCCCTACGTCGCCGAGTTCGTCGGCCCCGAGCGCTTAGTTTTCGCCACCGACTACAATCACAGCGATTCGAAGTTTCCCCACACCGTAGAGGAAGTGATGGAGCGCAAAGATCTGTCCGACGCGTTAAAAGCCAAAATCATGGGCGAGAACGCGCAGAAGCTCTATAGCCTGTAATGAATCAATTCTGGGATCGGGCGATCTGAAATCTTGCTCGTGTCCTGGAACCAAAGTCTGCCGAAGAAATCACAACACCGTGCCGTCATGCCGGTGAAAACCGGCATCCAGACGTTTTTAATCCTGGATTCCGGGTCGCGCTAGCTATCGCCAACTCGCCCGGAATGACGTTGAATTACGGCGCAAACTCCACTTCAGGAGACTAGCGAGTCGTTTCATTGAGCATTTGTCTGACGAAACTGAAATCCACTACATCCGCAGGCTTCACGGTCAACTTTGCCTTGCTTTGCTCGGCGATGCGGTTGAGCTCCACCTGCACTTCTTGATCGGTGAGCGAGAGCGTCGGATTGAGTGTGTCCATCAGCGCGTCATAAACCGAGTCCGCTACTTCGCGCTCCATTTTGTATTGGCGAATGATGAACTGAATCATTTCCGCTCTGCGGGTTTTCGCGAATTCGACGGCGCGCATCACGGCGCGAATCGTGCGGCGAATTTTTTGCGGTTCGCGCTCGAGTTTGTCTTTCGTAGTCACCAGCGCCGTCGTCGGTGACACACCGATCACGTCGCCGGTATGAACCAAATCCCGATAACCCTGGCGCTTGGCGAGAATGCTGTAGGGCGGCGTCAAAGCTACAGCCGGCATGCTCCCCTGCTGTAAAGACAGAAGCCGTTCGCTACGTCGCCCGTGGAAACCAGCTGCACGTCTTTATCGATGCCGTTTGGCCGGAGCGCTTCGAGCACCTGATAGAACTGCGTGCCCCAATTGCCGCCCACACCGATCATCTTGCCGCGCAGATCTTCGATGCGCTGAATATTTTTCTGCGCGAGGATCCACAGGTCGGCCTTCTTGTTGACGTTGAGAATCATTTTAATCGGCGCGCCGTTCACCGCCGCACGCATGGCCGAACCGCCCGCCGTGGTGAAATCGATGCTGCCCGTCACCAGCGCGGCGATGCCGGTGTTGGTGCGCATGACGATGATCTCGGGATTCAAACCCTCGCGCACAAAAAATCCCTCCCTAGCGGCTAAATGCATCGGCCAGGCCGCCAAGCCCGGCGACGATGGCGCGATGCGGACTTTCTCCTGCGCGCCGATCCGTTGAACTTGGAAAACAAACGAGACAGAAAGTAGCGACGCGACGACCAACCAAACAATGAATCGGCGATGGGGTTGCTGTGCCGGTTCGAAAACTAACGCTAGACGCAAGACTCCAAACCCTAAACTCTCACAGCCCATACAGCGCCTTGGCGTTGTCGTAGAGAATCTTGTCGATCATTCTTGGTTCGACCTCGCCTTTCGTTTTAATCGTGCGCAGGGCTTCAATTTCGGACGAAGTGTCGTTATGGCCGTAATCGGAGCCGATCACGATGTTATCTTCGCCGGCATACTTCAGCACATAGGGAAGGTCGTCGTCCGTCTGGCAAGCGACATAGACATGGTTATCGCGAATCAGATTACGCGCCGCGGCATTGTCCGCCCGGTCCAAGCGGCGCGCGATCTCGACGGCGAGATACGGCACCCACTGAGCGCGAACCTCGATGAAGCCGAACCTGAGCCTAGGAAATTTTTTGGGTACACCGTCGTGCACGAGCGCGTGAAACGCCGACAACACCGGCGCTTTGAAGCGCATGAAACCACTTTCGCCGTCAAAGAGCTGCACCCAGTTGAAGTTGCCGGTGGACGCATGGACGCAAATGGGCAGACCGGCTTTTTCCGCCCTTTCGTAAAGAGGGAAAAAATAGGCATGGCTGAGCCGCTTGTCGTCGATCAAGCCGCGCATGAAGATGCCGCAGGCGCCGTTGGCTTTGGCGAACTCGACTTCGGCGACCATGCTCGCCGCATCGATCACCGGCACCACGGCAATCCACTTAAGCCGGCCTTCGCCCCGGGAACAGACATCGATCAACCACTGGTTGTAACTGCGGCAGATCGCGTTCTCGACTTCGGCTCTTGCCGTCAGCGGCCGCAGAAACAGCGACGGATACAACACCTGGACGTCGATATCGAGCTGGTCCATGTGCTTTAGCCGACTTTTGATATCGCGCATCTCGCAGATATCAACCGCTAAGTTACGGTCAAAATTCACACCGCGGTTAAAAACCCGGCCGTCGATCAACCAGTTTTGCGGCCGCCCCGCGCCGGGCGAGATGAGAAACGGTCTGAGCTTCTCGTTGGGAATATAGCGCCAGGTCTCGTCACTCTCGATAACGTGGGCATCGGCATCGATGGTCGGCATGATTGTCCTCCACTACGCACCCCCGCGGCGGGCGAATTTCTGCCGCAAAGTAACTCCATTCAAGATCGACCGTCAAATAGAATAATGAGAAATAAACGCCCGGGATAAAATCTAAACGAACGTTTTAAAAATTTAGCTTAATAGCCTTGGAAATGCAGATGATTTACCAACTGATATAAGGAATCGTAAATTCCGGAC
>JBEVIO010000290.1:0-3315 GCA_040510635.1 Binatia bacterium
ATAGAGCTTCTTAGCCAGTCGCCGCCTCGGACGCTGTTCGCATACTTTCCCGCCTGCGTTGCCAATTCTAGAATGAGCGCCATGGTGAACTGCGCCACCGATTGGGTCGCGTAGCCTGGAACGTTGCAGACTTTGGCGCCGCGCTTAGACGCCTCTTCACGGTCGATAATGTCGGTGCCGGTGGCGGCGACGGCAATTAGCCTTAAATCTTTGGCCTCGGCCGAATCAAGCACTGACTTGTCGATGACGACTTTATTGGTGACGGCGACGCTGTGGCCGGTTAAGCGCGAAATCGTCTCGCCGCGACTCGTGACTTGATGAATCGTGCAGTCCCACGTCTTGGTGAAACGCTCAAGTGAGATGTCGCCGTAAGTGGCGGCATCGAGAAAAACGATTCTGGCGCGCTCTGCGGTCATGCCGAAGATTTCTCCCGAGTTTCGAGTCTTTTGGCTTCTTCCCAAAATTGGTCCATTTCTTCGAGCGAGGATTGATCGAAACTTTTGTTTCCCTGTTCCAATTTCGTTTCGATATATCGAAAGCGGCGCATGAACCGGTCGATCGTTTGAGCAAGCACGTCTTCGGCTTCGACGTCTAAAAAGCGCGCGAGATTGACGAGCGAAAAGAGCAGATCGCCCAATTCCTCCCCGGTGCGCGCTTTATCGCCGGACTCGGCGGCATTTTTCAGCTCGCGCATTTCTTCTTCGACCTTGCCCCAGACCGGTTCGATCTTTGGCCAATCAAAACCCAAATGGGCGGCTCTTCGCGTGATGCTTTGGGCGCGGGCCAATGCCGGCATCGCCTTGGGCACGTTGCCGAGCGCCGATTTCGAATCGCCGGCTTTTTTTTCGCTGGCTTTGATCTGCAACCGCTGCTTCAGAACCGATGCGGTATCTTCGGGGATCGCTTCGGCAAAGACATAGGGATGGCGGCGGATCAGTTTTTCCGTGAGCAGAGCAATAACATCTTTAACGGCAAAGCGTCGTTCCTCCGCGGCGATCTGCGCGTGAAAGATGACTTGCAGGAGTACATCGCCCAGTTCCTCTTTTAGCTTTTTTGGATCGCCGTCGTCCAAGGCGTCGAGTAGTTCGTAGGTTTCTTCGAGCAGGCAGGGTTTGAGCGAGATGTGTGTCTGCTCCTTGTCCCATGGGCAGCCGCTCTCGCTCCGCAGTTGCGCCATGACCTCGAGCAATTCACTGAACTTTTGCTCGGTTTCCTTGTCACTCACGACTTAACCTCCTCGGCCGATGCGACTTTTCTTCGCGCCCGGCGGCGTGATAGATCTTACGTGCCGCGTGTTTTGAAGTCCAGAAGAAGGGTTGGACGAGACGATGCCAAACGCCGTCATCGATGGAATTGATACCTATTACGAAACTCATGGCACGGGAGCGCCGATTCTCATGTGCGCGCCGGGTGGTTTCGACGCCACGATCGACAAGTGGCGCAGTGCCAGCGCATGGACGGGCATCAATGCCATCGATGCCCTCGCGGCCGAGCACACGGTCATTCTCTATGACCGGCGCGAGTGCGGGCAGTCCAGCGGACGGATCGAGCGGTTGAGTTGGGCGAGTTACACGCGCCAGGGGAAAGCGCTGCTCGACCATCTAAGAATCCCATCTGCCTGGATCATGGGCGGTTGCATGGGATGCTCGGTGGCGCTCGCTTTTGGCGTGCATTATCCGGAAGCGACTCGTGGGTTGCTGCTCCACTGGCCCGTAGGCGGCTATCGCTGGAAAATAAACAGCCGAGCGCGTTTTACGCGTCATTACAATTTCACCAAGCAAAATGGCTTGCCGGCTGTTGTCGAACGCGCACGTGGCGGCAAGAGTTTCTGGATGGATTCGGAGGGGGGCCCGTGGGCGACGGAGATCGCGCGCAATAACGCGTTCGCCGCAAGTTTTGCCAGCCAGGATCCAGAGCGCTATTTAGGAATTATTCTGACCAGTGGCCGTAGCCTATTCGACCGCGATACGGCCCCCGGTGCCGAGCCGGAAGAGGCGGTGGGCATTAAAGCACCGGCATTGATTATTCCCGGCGACGATCCGTCGCATGCCACTTCCGCTGCTCACTACTTGCGCGAGCTTCTGCAAAAATCGGATTTTTGGAACGTCATGCCGCCGGAACAAACGACCCAAAAAGTGTGTGATCGGGTGTTGGAGTTTTGTCGCAAGCAGTTCTAGATTCCAACCAATTTGCGCTGCTTAGCTATGGACCGGGAAAAAGAAATCTGATAGGAATTTTTTCACCGTAGTAATCAATATCAGCTCTAGGAGGCTGTTTATGGACGTGACGAGTTCGACGGTTCAGCTCAATACTCCGGACGGAAAAATGGATTCTTACGTGGCACAACCCAAGGATGGCGGGACCTATCCCGGAATCGTGGTTATCCAGGAGGCGTTTGGCGTCAATAGTCACATAAAGAAAGTTACGGAGCGGATCGCTGCCGAAGGTTACGTGGCGATCGCGCCGGATATGTTTCACCGTGAATCGGAGCGCTTGATTCCTTATTCCGATATGCCGAAAGCGATCGCGACTATGCAGCGGGTGGTCGACAGCAAAGCGATGGACGACGTGGGCGCCGCCATGGCGCATCTGAAATCGCAGAGCAACGTCAAGGCGGGCTCTATCGGCGTGATCGGCTTTTGCATGGGCGGCCGGCTGACTTATCTGGCAGCGGCGCATCACGCCAACGATATCAAAGCCGCGGTGCCTTATTATCCCGGCGGTCTTACGATGGGCAATCCAAGCCCGCTTTCGCGCACCGGTGAGATCAAATGTCCGATGTACTTGTTCTTCGGCGCCAAGGATCAATTGATTCCGATGGATCAGGTTGGCCAAGTCAATACCGAACTCACGAGTAAAAAAGTCGCCTTTCAGATGAAGACCTACCCGGAAGCGGGCCATGGCTTTATATGTGACGAGCGCGGCAGCTATCACGAGGCGTCGGCGAAAGACGCCTGGGAAAAGACCAAGTCGTTTTTCGCGCAGCACTTAAAGTAAGTTTATTTTTGATCAGCGTCAGGGAGAGGAAGGGGAAAAGCCTTTTCTCTCCCTTTTTTATGTCTAGACTATAAATCGATCGATCGGACAGGGTTACGACATGCCGAAAAAAGCAGCTAGAGAGAATGTTACCCTGGGGCTCATCCAGATGAGCACCGGTGAAAATCCATCCGTCAATCTCGCCAAAGCCGTCGATCGGGTGGACTTGGCGGCAAAAAAAGGCGCGCAGATTGTCTGTCTCCAGGAACTCTTTCGCTCGCGTTACTTTTGCCAGAGTGAAAACCATCGGAATTTCAAATTGGCTGAGCCGATTCCCGG
>JBEVIO010000291.1:0-8899 GCA_040510635.1 Binatia bacterium
GGCATGAACGGCTTGGAAAAATCCAACCGCTTGTCCCCGCCGATAATATCTTCGACACGCCAACCGATCCGCTCCGATGCCTCAAGCGCGCCCTGATAGCTGTAATTGTTTTTCATGATCAGCCTCCTCTCGATTTCTTTTTGCATCTCTCGACGTGCCCGCCGAAGCCAAATAGCGCGAAACGTGCCAACGCAGATCTTTTGGCAAACAGACGCGAAATCAGCGACTTAGGAAACCGTGCCGGCATGGCGCTCGCGCAAGATTTCGTTGCTTACGAGATCTCGTCGGAGACGAAGCGAATTTTCGTGAGAGGAAATCCAAAACTAGCGCTTGCGTTCGATGCCGAGCGCCTTCATGCGCGAGCTAAGCGTGGTGGGTTTGACGCCAAGAAGCTGCGCGGCGCCGTTTTCGCCGGCGACTTTCCATTCGGTGGATTTCAGAGCGGCGATGATATTGTTGCGCTCCAGCTCTTCGAGTTCTTTGGCTGTATGCACTCGCTGAACGGTCGAGCTGTCGTTAGTAACCGCCCCAGCCACCGTGTTCACGCTTTCGGGCAGAGCGCGGTCGAGATTGAGGCGGCCGTCGCGCGACGTAATCACGGCGCGCTCGACGATGTTTTGCAGCTCGCGCACGTTGCCCGGCCAGCGATAGGCCTCGAGCCGGCGGATGCAATCGTCTGACAGGGGTTGGATCGAGCGCCCCATGCGCTGGGCGAATTTTTTGGCAAAACCGGCCGCGAGCGGACCCACATCGCCGCGCCGTTCACGCAACGGCGGCACCTGAATCGGAAACACGTTCAAACGGTAATACAGATCTTCACGAAACTTGCCGGCGCGCGCAGCGCTCTCGATGTCGCGGTTGGTCGCCGCCAGCACGCGCACATCGACCTTGCGTGTCTGCGAGCTGCCGACCGGCTCGAACTCGCCTTCCTGCAAGACGCGCAGCAGCTTCGATTGTAAATCGAGCGGCAGCTCGCCCACTTCGTCGAGAAAAATCGTGCCGCCATGCGCCAAAGCGAAGCGTCCCTCGCGCTTTTTAGTCGCGCCGGTAAAAGCGCCCTGTTCGTGACCAAACAATTCGCTCTCGATCAGCGTCGCGGGCATTGTCGCACAGTTGACTTTGATCAGCGGTCTATCGCGCCGCCGGCTGCTGCGATGAATAGCGTGAGCGATGAGCTCCTTGCCCGTGCCAGTCTCGCCGAGGATCAGCACTGTGGCGTCGGTAACCGCCACTTCCTTCACGTCGGCGAGAACCTTGCGCAGCGCCTCGCTGCCGCCGATGATCTCATCGGCGCCAACCAAAGAACTGATCTCCTCGCGCAAGTATTCGGTTTCGACCGTCAGCGAGCGAATTTTTTGCTCGGCCTCCAGCCGCTCATTCACATTTCTAAGTATGAGGGTGTAGAAAGGCTCGCGTTCGAGATCAAAACGCGACAGCGTCGCTTCCGCTTGAAAACTGCCGCCGTGATCGTTGGTCGCCGCGAGACCACCGGGAATCCAAAGATACCGCTGTCCGTCGGGCCGCGTATCGAGGTCGATGATCAAGCGCGCCAGCTTTTCGCGCGAGTCGGCTGTCAAAAAATGAGTAAAGGTTCGGCCGGCGGCCTCGGCGGCGGCGCAGCCGAAGACTTTTTCCGCCGCCGGATTCATTTGCGTCACTTGCAGATGTTGGTCGACCTCGATGATGGCGTCCATCGCGCTGCCGACGAGCCGCCCGAGTTTTTGCTCGCGCTCGCGCACCTGCGCTTCGACGCGCAGCCGGCGCAACTCGGCCGCCGCCCGTGCGGCGAAAATCTGAAATAGCACCTGGGCGCGCGGCTCATGGGGCATCGGCCGCATATCGAGGACCGCCAGATGACCGAGGATAGCGCCATTGAGATCGAGCAGCGGCATGCCCATATAGCTCGCCGCGCCCACGGCTTGAACGTCGGGATCGTTGCCGTAGATCTCGACCAGATTGTCGGGAATATGAATCAGGCAGCGCTCGTCGATCACTCGCTCGCAGGGAGTTCCGTCCACCACCATCTCCCAACCTTCGAGCCATTGTTCACCCATCCAGAAGGCCAGCGCCTTCAGCCGGCGCGACTCGGGAAAGTATTCCGTGACCCAGGCGCCGTGGGTATTGAGCGCCGCCGCGAGCTTTTTTACCAAAGCCTTGAAAAACTGCTCGCCGGTCTCCGTAGCGGTGCCCTCCAGGATAGTTCGGAGCGCAGCGTCGACATCAATATCTTGAAGGGGTGGACGATCCATTCGTCGGCCATCCTAAGGGCGTCAGTTCGGCACTTGGCTACTGATGATCAGAGAAGCGGGTTGGTGTTCACCGGTCTGCAACTGCGGCGCGAACAATGCGGCAGGCAGGCGCTTAAAACGGAATATCGTCGTCCATCGGCGGTTGATTGCCGCCCATGCCCATCTCGTCGCCGGGACCGGCATCCGTCTGCTGCGGCAAGCGGGTGCCGCCTCCGCCGCCAAGAAATTGGATCCGCTGTGCGACGATCTCGGTAATATAGCGTTTGTTGCCGCTCTTGTCGTCGTAGGAACGCGTGCGAATGCTTCCTTCGACGTAGACTTGCCGCCCTTTCGACAAGTACTGGCCGCAGCTCTCGGCTTGCTTACCCCACACGACGATGTTGTGCCATTCGGTTCTTTCCTGGCGTTTACCATCGCGATCGTTCCACTGTTCCGATGTGGCGATGGAGAAATTGGCCACCGCGCTCCCCGTCTGGGTATAGCGAACATCGGGATCTTTACCGAGATTGCCGACTAAAATGACTTTATTAACCGACATGTCATTCTCCAAGCTGCCAGAGCGCAAATTTCCGGCGCGAAAGGTGCAGCCAACTTAGCGCCGGCTTGGCGCGGAGTCAATCCTAGAATTGGCCGCCCGATGCGATCGCCGCATTGATTTTTGCGCCACCAGGAACTAATATAAATCATCTGATTTCCCCCATTTGCGCAAAGCAAATTTAGCATAATCTTGATGTTTTATATCCTCCGGCTCACGCTTTTTAGTGTAATTACGATCCCGCTGGCGTTGCTGACGATGTTGTTAGGCTGTCTCGACCGACATGGCAAGCTCGTCTATCGCATTAATCAATTCTGGGCGTGGCTCCTATTGCGCATGGGAGGGATTTCGCTCAACGTCGAGGGGCAGGAAAACATCGACACCGACCAACAATACATTTTCATGGTCAATCACCAAAGCAACGTTGACATCCCTGTGATCGTTCAAAGCCTGGCCCGGTTTCAACTGCGCTGGATCGCCAAAAAAGAACTTTTGTGGGTGCCGTTTTTTGGTTGGGCCATGTGGGCGACGAAGCATATCACGATCGATCGCTCCGACCCGGTGGATGCGCGCAAAAGCCTGGAGCGCGCCAAAGAAAAAATCGCCGCGGGAATTTCGGTAGTGGTCTTTCCCGAGGGAACGCGCAGCCGGGACGGCCGGCTGTTACGATTTAAAAAAGGCGGATTTCTCCTCGCTGTACAGGCACGCACGCAGATCGTGCCGGTTACGATCAACGGCAGTGGACGAGTCTTGCCTTCCGGCGGCTGGAAACTGCGCCCTGGTATTATCGAGGTGCGGGTCGGCAAACCGATCGCGGTCGAAGGCTATCGCGTCGGCAAACTGCGCGCGCTCTCGGATCAGGTACGACAAGCGATCGCGGCCAATTTGCGGCCGGAGGATCCGGCGCAAACAGACCCGGCCGGCGCAAGCGGCCATCCCGCGATCGCCATTAGGTCATTGAAAAACCAGCGCACCTGAACGGACTACGGACTATGGATTCGGTCAAAATCATTCCACTCGGCGGCCTAGGCGAGTTCGGCCTCAACATGATGTTGATCGAATACGGCGACGCCGCCATCGCTGTCGATTGCGGCCTCATGTTTCCGAGCGCCGATCTTTTGGGTATCGATCTGGTCATTCCCGACGTGAGCTATCTGCTCGATACTCGAGACAAACTCAAAGCGATCGTACTCACTCACGCGCACGAAGACCATGTCGGCGCGTTGCCGTATATTCTGGAACACTTCGACGTGCCGATCTTCGGCACGCGCCTGACACTCGGACTCCTGGCCAACAAACTGATCGAGCATGACTTGGAAGACACCGCGGATGTGCGCCAAATCACCGCTGGGGTGCCGTGGGACATCGCGCCGTTTCGTATCGAAGGTATTCGCGTGACCCACAGCCTGATGGACTGCCTGGCGCTGGCCATCGAAACGCCGATTGGAACTATTATCCACACTGGCGACTTCAAGATCGACAACACACCGATGGAAGGCGAAATGTTCGACTTCCAGACCTTTGCTGCTTACGGCGAAAAAGGCGTGTTGCTGCTGTTATCCGACTCGACCAACGTCGAGCGCCCGGGCTACACGCCGTCGGAACGGGAAGTCGGCACCAATCTCGAGCAGATCATGCAGCAGAGCACCGGTAAAGTGTTGGTCTCGACCTTTTCATCGAGCATCCCGAGGATTCAACAGGTCGTCGATATCTCCGAGCGTTGCGGCCGGCGCGTTGTACTGAGCGGGCGAAGCATGATCCGTAACGGTCAGGTCGCCGCAGAATTGGGCTATCTGCATTTACCGCGCAACTTTATGACCGAAAGCGATCGTTGGCACGACCTGCCGCTCGATCAGCTCACGTTTCTCACTACCGGCAGCCAGGGCGAGCCTCTGTCGGTGCTGCATCGCGTCGCCTTGAACGACCACAAAACCATCAAGATCGACCCCGGCGACACTGTGATTCTTTCCTCCAAGTTCATTCCCGGCAACGAGAAAACGATTTCCAATTTGATCAATCACTTGTACCGGCGTGGGGCCGAGGTGCACTACGAAAAAGTCTCGGAGATCCATGTTTCCGGTCATGCAAGCCAGGAAGAGCTCAAGACCATGCTGCAACTCACCCGGCCGCGTTATTTTGTGCCGATTCACGGCGAATATCGCCACCTCGTGCGCCATCGGCGCCTGGCCCAAGACGTCGGTATCCCGGCGGCAAACTGCTTTTTACTCGAAGACGGCGATGTTTTGGAGCTGACCGTGAACAGCGCGCAAAAAACCAAGTCGATCCAGGTGGGAAAAGTTTTTGTCGATGGCAAAGGAGTCGGTGATGTCGGCGATATCGTCATCCGCGACCGCCGCCATCTTTCGGAAGACGGCATGGTGCTGGTCGTGATGGCCATCCATCAGCAGTCGGGCGAAGTGGTTGCCGGGCCGGATCTTATCTCGCGCGGCTTTATGCGCGCGGAGGAAAGCGAAGAAGTTTTGGAGAACGCCAAAAAAGTAGTTCTCGAAACTCTCGGCAGCATCAACCGAGAAACCCGCACCGATCCAGCCGAGCTCAAAGAAGAAGTGCGCAAGGCCCTACGGCGCTTTTTTCGAAAAAAATTGGAGCGCCATCCCTTTGTTCTCCCGTACATCATCGAAACTTGAGGAAACGCACCTATGTCCAGTGTTCCGGAAAAGGGTCGGCTCCATCGTGAAATTTGGGGCGTGGTCATTTGCCTGACCGCCTTGCTGATCGCGCTCAGCTTGATTTCCTACAGCGCCGCCGACCGTTCGCTCAATACGCCATCGGGGGCGCTCGATGCCCATAACTGGGGCGGCTTTATCGGCGCTTTTTTAGCTGATCTGTTGCTACAAAGCCTTGGCATCACCGCCTATCTCGTGCCGGTTTTTTTATGCGTGGCGGCGCTCCGAATGTTTCGCGCCAATTACCAAGGAATCCAGCTCACCAAGACCGTCGCTTACGCCATTTTGCTCTTGAGCCTCGGGGTGATTCTGAGCGTGGTGATCGACACCGAAAGCGCGCGTGACGCCGGCGGCATCATCGGCGGCTTTCTCAATGAAAGTGTTTTGGTGCCGCTTTTCGGCCGACTAAGCGCGGTCCTGATCGCCTGCTTTACGATGCTTTTGTCGGTGATGGTGCTCACGCAACACTCGTTATTCGATCTGATTGGCCATACCAAAAAAAGCTTTGTCGGTTTCAGAAAGTCATTCGTTCCCGCCATTAACAATCGGCTAAAGGAGTTCAAGGACAAGAGCGACAAACGCAAAGGCGAGAATACCAAGAAAGAAAAAAAGGACTACATCCCGCCGCCGATCGTCTTGAAAGATGAAGTCAAAGATGACTCGATGGCGAAAAAGCTGCCAAAAAAGCCGGCGTCGCCGCCGGAGCAATTCAAACTCCCGGAGATTGGCGAAGGCTACAAGCTGCCGCCGTCAGAGTTGTTGGATCCGTCTGAAGGCGAGCAATTCAAGATCGATAAAGAAACGCTACACGCCAATTCGCTCATCCTGCAAAAAAAGCTCGAGGATTTTGGCGTCGCAGGCGAAGTGGTGGCGGTGCGCCCCGGTCCGGTCATCACCATGTACGAATTCAAGCCCGCGGCGGGCGTCAAAGTACGTCGTATCGTGATGCTGGCGGATGATCTCGCTATGGCGCTGCGCGCCGTGAGCGTGCGCATCCTAGCGCCGATCCCCGGTGAATCAGTAGTCGGCATCGAGATCCCCAACCCGCGGCGCGAAACGGTTTATTTACGCGAAGTCATTGAAAGCGAAAGCTATCGTGGCACGGACTCGAAGATCACCCTCGCGCTCGGCAAAGATATTGGCGGCAGGCCATTCGCGACCGATCTCGGCAGGATGCCCCATCTGCTCGTCGCCGGCGCCACCGGCACCGGGAAATCGGTTTCGATCAACGCGATGATTTTGAGCATTCTATTCAAGTCGAGCCCGCAGGACGTGAAATTCATCATGGTCGACCCAAAGATGCTCGAGCTTACGGTTTATGAAGATATCCCGCACTTGCTCGTGCCCGTGGTGACTGATCCAAAAAAGGCGGCCGCCGCGCTTTTTTGGGCAATGGATGAAATGGATCGCCGCTATCGTCTAATGCGGGATAAGGGTGCACGCAACATCGACAATTACAATCGCACGCTCGAAAGAGAAGCCGGCAGCAAAAGAAGCGTCATCGATCTAATGGAGCAGGAAGCAACAGAAGAAACGGCCGCCGTCGGTGGCAATCTCTCTCCGATCGCGCCCCTGGTGCATGAAAAACTGCCGAGAATCGTGATCATTATCGATGAATTGGCCGATCTTATGATGACGGTCGGTCGCGATATCGAGGAGTACATTACGCGGCTGGCGCAAAAAGCGCGCGCCGCGGGCATTCATTTGATTCTCGCGACTCAGCGCCCCTCGGTGGACGTAATTACCGGGTTGATCAAGGCCAATTTTCCCGCTCGAATCTCTTTTCAAGTGACTTCCCGCGTCGATTCGCGAACGATTTTGGACTCTATGGGGGGTGAAAAACTGCTAGGCGATGGCGATTTACTTTTTCTGCCCCCGGGAACCGCGCGCATAATCCGGGTGCATGGTGCGTTTGTCTCGGACCAAGAGGTCCTTCGGGTGATGAAATTCATCAAGCAGCAGGGTCGGCCAACCTATCGACCGGAAGTGCTCGAAGCCAAGAGAGAAGTCGAAGCGGCGGCGGCGGTCGATGAAGAATACGACGAGATGTACGATCAAGCGCTCGCGATCGTGACGGAAACCCAGCAGGCTTCGATCTCTATGATTCAACGGAGATTGCGGGTAGGATACAATCGTGCGGCTCGGATGATCGAGCAAATGGAAAGAGACGGCGTGGTCGGACCCCCCGACGGTGCCAAACCCCGTGAAGTTTATGCAAGAAAAATCGACGCTTAAGACGCCGCCTCGATGGATAGCCGGCGTCTTTATAGTCACGCTTATGGCGTTTGCCTTAGTGCAACCGAGCGGCGCCGCGGAGAACAACAACGCCGATGCGATCGTCGACAAGCTGCAAAAAAATTACGACGCGACGGTGGATTTTGTCGCGGACTTCCGCCAGGAAACTGAAGTCAAAACGCTCAATCGCAGCCTGAAGTCATCAGGGAAGCTGTCTTTTAAACGGCCGGGTAAGATGCTCTGGCGCTACGACCAACCGAAAGGACAATTCGTGCTCGCCGACGGCAAGCACCTGTATTTTTATCAGCCGGAGCAAAATCAAGTGATCAAAAGCCCGCTCAAAAATGCTTTTCGCGGCGATATTCCACTGTCTTTCCTGCTCGGCTTAGGAAATTTGAAAAAGGATTTCAATGCTGCCCTCAAGGCGAGCGAAGACAATCAGTATGTTTTGCGGCTCGAACCCAAGGGCGAGGCCGGAGGTTTCACGGAAATTCTCCTCGGCGTCAACAAGACATCCAACGATATCATCTGGGTAAGCGTGCGCGATGCGGCGAGCAATCTGACGACCGTGCGCTTTTCCGCCATGCGCAAAGGCGTCGGATTAAAGGATTCTTTATTTGAGGCGCAGATTCCGAAAGGCGCCGATGTGGTTGAGCTAGGGCAATGAGCGAAGCGAAGCAAAAATTCAACATTATCAGTTTAGGATGCGCCCGTAACCTAGTCGATTCCGAAGTCATGGCCGGGCTTCTGCACCAGAACAATTTCGAAATGGTGCGCGAGCCCGAGCTCGCTGACATTGTCCTGGTCAATACTTGCGGCTTTATCGGCGCCGCTAAAGAAGAATCCATCGACACCGTCCTCGATGTGGCACGACTGAAAGAAACGGGGCAAATAAAAAAACTCATTGTCGCTGGATGCCTTTCCCAGCGCTATCCGGACGAGCTCGCCGCCGAATTGCCGGAAGTCGATCTGTTCATCGGCACCGGCGAAGTCCCGCGCATCGCCGAAATCCTGCGCGAGCATGAGGCAAACACCGCCCGGCGCCAATTTATCGGCGTTCCGAGTTACATTTACGATCACGCCACGCCTCGTTTACGATCGACGCCTTCCTATACCGCATTTCTAAAAGTATCGGAGGGGTGCGATCACAAATGCGCTTTCTGCATCATCCCGCAAATGCGTGGCCCGCACCG
>JBEVIO010000292.1:0-3747 GCA_040510635.1 Binatia bacterium
AATCTTTGCATGTGCACGGGCTACGTGCAGATCGTCGATGCCGTGAAAGAAGCGGCAAGAGGAATGAAAAATGGCTAAGTTCGTCGGCGCTCGCAGCCGCAGCAAAGAAGGTCCGCGCCATGTGACCGGCCGGGGACTTTTTACCGACGACTTCATGTTGCCGGGCATGCTGCAGGCGATGATCCTGCGCAGTCCGCACGCGCACGCGAAAATCTTGTCCGTAGATCCCTCCGAAGCGCTGAAAAATCCCAACGTCATGGCGGTGATCACGCCGGACGACGTGAAGCAACTCACCAAGCCGTTCAAACCGGGACGATACGCCGCCGGCTTGAAGCGGCCGATCGATGAATATGCCGGTGCTATCGAGAAAGTCCGGTACGTCGGTGAACCGATCGGCGCCGTAGCGGCGCGCGACCGCGGCACGGCGGAAGACGCGCTCGAGTTGATCCAAGTCGACTACGAGCCACTCCACGCGGTAGTCGACGTGCGCGAGGCGATCAAGCCCTCGTCGGCAACCCTGTTCGATGAATTGGGCACTAACCTGGCCTGGACGGGGTCGCTGCAGTACGGCGACATCGACGCCGCGTTCAAATCCGCCGACCGGGTCGTCAAGGAAAATCTCAAGATCCACCGCTACAGCTCCACGCCGCTCGAACCGTTTGTCGTGATCGCGTCCTATGACGCCGCGAGCAAACGCTTGACGGTATGGGTAACGGCGCAGGTTCCGGAAGTGATTTACGACGGCGTGCGCGAAGCGCTCGGCTTGCAAGACGTTCGAGTGATCATTCCCGACGTCGGCGGTGGCTTCGGTCAGAAGATTCATTTGATTCGCAAGTATGTCGTATTGGTTTCGCTCTTGGCGATGAAAAGCGGCCGGCCGGTCAAATGGATCGAGGACCGGAGCGAGCACATGATGGCCGGCGGGCACGCCTGCGCCCAGGAATTCGAAGCCGAGGCGGCGGTCAAAAACGATGGCACCGTGCTCGGTCTCCGCTTCAATGAATACGACGATGTCGGCGGCTCGATCAGCACCTTGACGATCCACTTCACCAACAAGCTGAATAACCTTTCCAACACTTACCGCACACCGGCCATTCACATGATCGGCAATGCCGTGGTGACCAACAAGTGCCCGGTCATTCCCAACCGCGGCATCGGCAAACCCGGCATGTGCTACATCTGGGAACGCATGATGGACCGGGTCGCTCAGGAACTGAACCTGAGCCCGATCGAAGTGCGGCGCAAAAATTTGATCCTGCCGAACGAGATGCCCTACCGCACCATCAGCGGCAACATATACGACAGCGGCGATTATCCCGGCTTGCTGTCGACACTGCTCGAAAAAATCGACTATGACAAATTGCGTGAAGAGCAAAAGCAGGCGCGTGCAAAAGGCAAGCTCATGGGCATCGGCATCGTCATCGGTGTCGAGCCCGGCGGGCGCAACGCCGCGCGCGACATGGCGATCTTCCCGGAAATGAAAGAGCCGCCCGGCTCCGGCGGCGTCAACGGCGCCAAGATCAAATTGGAGAAGAATGGCACCCTGTCGCTTCACCTCGGATCGCCCAACTGCGGCCAAGCTCATGAGACCACCACCGCCCAGGTCGCCGCGGAGATTCTCGGTTCGACACCGGACAAGATCAGCACCAGCATTCCCTTCGATAGCGACTTGTCGGCATGGGGTGTGGCCGCGGCGAATAGTGGTAACAACTTTCATCTCTACGACATTGGCGCGATCCACGGTGCCGCCACTCGACTGCGCGAAAAGATTCTCAAGCTCGCGGCGTTCAATCTCAAAGTGGACCCGACCGAGTTAACCATCGAAGACAGCGTCGTAAAGATCCCCGGGATAGCAGCGAAACAAATCACCTTCGCAGAACTTGGCCGCATCGCCTACAACAACCAGCATCTCATCCCCGACGATATGGAAGCGGGACTGGAGGCGACTTTCTACTACATGTTCCCGCACGCCAAGCCGAACATCGTCCCCGGCGCGGATCGCCTGGTGCGCGCGCAGTTTACATTTTCCGCCGGGGCCCACGCCGCCGTCGTCGAAGTCGATAAGAACACCGGCGCGGTCCACGTGATTCGCTACCTGATCGTCGGCGACAACGGCGTTGTGATCAACCCCGACGTGGTCAACGGCCAGGTTTACGGCTCGGCGGCGCACGGCATCGCCGTGGCGTTGGGTGAAGGCTTCATGTACAGCGCCGAAGGTCAGCCGTTGACGATCACCTATCTCGATTACGGCAAATGCTCGACCGCGGAGACGCCGCGGGTGGAAGTGATTCATCGTCCCTCGCCGTCGCCCTATACGTCGCTCGGCCAAAAAGCGGCGGGCGAAGGCGCCGCGATCCCCTCGCCCGCCGCCATCGCCAGCGCCGTCGAAGACGCGCTGCAACCGCTCGGCGTCAAAGTCTGCGATCTGCCGCTCACGCCGGAAGCGGTTTGGCGCCTGGCCAATCACAACCCCGAAACCGAGCGGAGGACTTTCTAAGCGTGATCCCGGGTGCTTTCGAATATTACGCGCCCCGCTCGCTCGGCGACGCGGTCAAATTTTTGTCCGAGCACAAAGACGACGTGAAGATTCTTTCCGGCGGCCAAAGCTTGCTGCCGCTGATGAAAATGCGTTTGTCGAAACCTGCCTTTGTTGTCGACATCGGGCGCATCCCGGGTCTCGACATGATTAGCGAAGAAGGCGACAGGTTGATCATCGGCGGACTCGTGACCCACGCGCAAATAGAATCTTCCGACCTGCTCAAAACTAAATGTCCCCTGCTGCCGCAAACCGCAACGACCATCGCCGACGTCCAGGTGCGCAACTGCGGCACCCTCGGCGGCAGCATCGCCCACGCCGACCCGGCCGGCGATTGGCCGGCGACTGTCCTGGCGCTCGACGCGGAAATCAAAATCGCCGGGCCGAGCGGCGAGCGTTGGGTCAAATGCGATGAGTTCTTTCTAGGCCTGCTGATGAGCGTGCTTGAGCCTGACGAAATCGTCACCGCGATCAAAGTCCCCGTGACCGGCGCTGACAAAACCGCCTACTTAAAGGCGGCGCCGCGTTCTTCCGGCTTCGCCGTCGTCGGCGTCGCCGTGCGCCTGACCCTGGATGCGGCGGGTACTTGCAGCCGGGCCGCTGTCGCCATCACCGGCGTCACCGACAAGGCTTACCGACCGGATCGTCTCGAGCAAATGCTTACGGGGAAAAAATTGGATGCTGTGCTAATCCAGCAAGCGGCGGCCGAAGCCTGCCGCAATATCGAAGCGATCGAAGACATCAACGGCTCTGCCGAATATCGCAAACAACTGACCGAGGTGTATGTCACCCGGGCAATCGAAGCCGCGCTGAAAGGATAATCACCGGCGAGAATCGTAGGGGCACGGCATGCCGCGCCCTTTTTCATTTCCGATGTTTTCCTGTTCTCTTCTGCCAAAAACGGCGAAGCCTCCAACTGAGTGGAGGCTTCGCCGTTTAATTCTGTTTTGTTACGTCCCGCTTTAGACTTCCTTCGATTTGATCGAATAGGTGAAACTTTTCGAATCGAGGCTGTCCTTGCGGCCGTTTGCGGTCTCAGCCTGAGGATACATGAGATAGGCAATCTCCGCCCCGCGCGATTGCGGCAGCTTGACATCATGGGAATAGTTATAAGGCAGCCAGTTCATTTCCCAAGCGCCGAAAAGTTTCGCGCGCGCTTCCTTGACTTTTGGATCGTCGATAGGCAGTTGCTCACCCGGCAGATTTTCTTC
>JBEVIO010000293.1:0-3263 GCA_040510635.1 Binatia bacterium
TTTTGCGCTGAAAGACCGCTTTAAAAATCTATCTTCTAACAACCGTTAAGGTCGCGCTCTTAGTGATACCGCCATAACTTGCGCCGATACTCACTGTGACTTTCTTATTGGTCGTTTTGGTAACGATGTTAAAGGTTGCTGAACTCGCGCCCGGTGCAATGTTGACGCTTGCCGGGACCGTCGCGACCGTCTTATTAGTCGTGATCGCGACAATCGCGCCGCTCGCCGGCGCGGGCTTGGTTAGAGTCACCGTCCCGACCGAAGTCGAGCCGCCGACCACGCTCGACGGATTCAGCGTCAGCGATGAAAGCACAGCGGGCGCCGGTGCATTGACCGTGAGGGTAGCGGACTTGCTAACTGCAGCATAAACCGCCGTGATGTTTCCCGCGGTGGCGGAACTGACCGAAGTTGTATTCACGCTGAAGTTCGCGGACGCGCTGTTAAACGGCACGGTAACAGAGCTTGGCACTGTGGCTGCGGGGTTGGCGCTTGACAAATTGACCAGTGCGCCGCCCGAAGGCGCTGGCCCAGTCAAGCTAACCGTCCCCGTCACTGCTTGACCGCCGGTCACCGTCGAGGGATTCAAGCCGAGAGAACTCAGACTCGCCGGTGCCGCCGGCGCCGGGTTGTATCCGAGCTGAATCACTTCAAAATCGTTTGCCGTCAGGTTGCTAAATGCCGGATTGAGAATATCGTTGTTCCAGCGCGTGTCGTAGGTGCCGCCGATATACATATCCGAACCGTTGTCGGCGACAATCAATCCATACTTCTGCATGGCGCGAAAGATTTTCTGAACATTGGGATCGCTGGTGCGCTGGGTGATGTCGATGCCTGGCTTCAAGCGCAGCCGGGCGCCCATCGGCAACGCACCCGACATGGAGCCGGCGCGATGCGACGCCGGATAAACATAACCGTTGGTCGCGCGCACCGTCACGCGCAACGCATGGCGAATTTCCGTGACCGTTGGATCGTAAACTTCGTCGTACCGCACGAGTCCCGGCAGTATCGCCAAGCCGGCTGCGTCCGCCGATGTCCAGGTATCGGGCCGCCGATGATTTGTATTCATGTCGAAAAAAGCCCCCGAGCCGGCGTACCATTTTGCCTGTGTCGTGTTGTAGAAAACGTTGTAAAGCTCGTAAAGATAATTGCGATCGCGATCGACGATCAAGAGATGGCGGTCTTGGCTGCTGCGCCGGTCGACGTTGCCGGGATCGCCGCCTTCAATCCAGCGTGCCTGTGTAATCGCCTCGGAAGGAATCGGATAAAAAGAAAAACTTGCGCCGGTGTTCAGATTCACGCCGTCGCTCTCATCCCAATATTGAAATAGCACACTCTGCAAATCCGCACTGGTGACGCCGGTAACGACTGCGTACGGGAAACCGTAAATTCCGTTCGCCGTACTGGTATCGTTACCACCAAAGTCAGGATGCAAACGTCGCGTGCCGCCGTTGTTGATGAACGAAATGTAGTTGGCCGAATTACCATCCACCGGCCAACTGCTGATATCTAGATTCCACCAGTTGTCGGCCGGAAAAAGCGGCAACGGCTGCGGCAGCGCGCCGCCGCGAACGGAACTCATCGCCCACGCTGGAACGGTCGAAGTCGCTTGAAACGCCAGCAAAGTTAGCAGGGCAACAAGCGACGGCAATCGCTTAGTCAAACGACGAAAATAACGTCTCATCATGCGCCCCTCCCGAAAGAAAAGTGAAACTCAGAAGGAGGGCGCAAGCGTTATGCCATTAGAAACTTGACGAGAATTCTCGTGCGGATTACCAGAAGCTCCTGGGAGATCAAGATCGGAAAGCAGCGGTTGTCAAAAGCGGTAATTCTTCGAACGCCGGACAGCAATTTTTTACGGATAGCCCAGTCAATTCTGAAGGAACAAAACCGAACTGATTAATTTTTGCAAAGCCCCATTTGTCATCCGGTTGCCAACGTTTTCTGCCGAATAGCGAGATCTTCTCTGCCAGAAAAAGCAAAGCGCTCAAGAGCATTTGGATTGAGCTCAACGCCCAATCCGGGTTTTTCAGGCGGGATCAGAAAGCCATTTTGAACCTTGAATGGCTCACGCAATAGCTCTTCGCGGAGCGGATTGTAAGTGTAGTCGAGTTCCATCACGATGCAATCTCTCAAAGCCGCTGAGAGGTGAACGCTGGCGGCGAGCGCGACACCGTCGCCCCAGGTATGAAACGACACAGGAACCTTGTGCCGCGCCGCCAATGACGTGATCTTTTTTATCTCCGTGATACCGCCTGCGCGCGCCACATCCGGTTGGATGAAGTCCACCGCGCCGCGCACGATGAAGTTTTCGAACGCATAATTCATGTGCAAATTCTCGCCGACGGCAATGGGAGTTCGGCCCTTCTCGCGGAGCATCGCGTGACCTTCGATGTCCTCGACAAAAAGAGGTTCCTCAAGCCAGTAGGCGCCGCAGTCGGCAAACGCATCGCTGGCTTTGAGCGCCACGTCGACGCTGTAGCCCTGATTCGCGTCGGTCATGACAATAAAATCTTTGCCCAGTTCTTCGCGTACCGCGCGTACGATGCGAATATCCTGATCAAGATCGAAACCGACTTTGATCTTCACGCCGTGAAACCCCTGATCGGCAAACCCGCGCGCGCGTCGAGCGACCTTCGAAGGTTCTTCGGGATAAAGCGCCGTGGCATAAACTGGAACTTTGTCGCGACACTTCCCGCCAAGAAGCTGGTAGAGCGGCACGCCGCGCGCTTTACCCAGGATATCCCACAGCGCCATGTCGACGCCGCTCAGGGCGACGACGCCGATGCCGCGCGTGCCGAATTCTTTATGCCCGCCGCGCACGTAGACTCTATCCCAGATTGCATCGATCTCCGTCGGATCCATGCCGACGAGCGGCGGTTTAATGACCTTGGCGACGATCACTTCGATCAGTTCCCCGTTACCGGAAGCAGAGCCGATTCCAGAGATCCCGTCGTCGGTGTCGACTCGCACCAACGTCGTGGAGCGCGTGCTTCTGACACCGGAACGGCTGAACACTTGTCCGTCGGCGGGAATCGCCGCGCGCAATCGGATCGTCTGAACGTCGGTGATCTTCATCGATGCTTATTTCATCTCCCAATATTGTCCCTCAACCACTTGTCCGTCGACGACGATAAAATCAATTTCTTCATCTTGTCTCCTGTTGCCCTCGGCATCGACGCGGACGACCTTCGGCTTGTTGCCCTTCTTCGCGCTCACGCGGAACAAGGCGAGCGGCTTATCACCGGTGCTGGCAAAATAGTAGT
>JBEVIO010000294.1:0-4448 GCA_040510635.1 Binatia bacterium
CAACTTGCTTTATCAGCAAGCAGTATGCCACACGAAAAAACTGATTTTTTTGTCGTCAGTAATTTTTTTACTTACAAGAAAAACCCACAACCAATAATATTTGTCTGGGATTTCGATACAGCTCGAACGCGCGAACGCCTCGCGCGACAAGTTGCCACAAAATCAGATTGTGGTGCGCGACCGTAGTGTGGTAGAGCAGTTTCAAAACTAGATCCGGCGCAGCTTGCAGCGGAGGAAACCATGCCCCTCGCAAAAGTACGCGGTGTCAACATCAACTACAAAATACTCGGCGATCGCGGTCCTTGGGTGGCGTTGTCGCCCGGCGGCAGACGCGACATCAGCGGCATCGAGACACAAGCAAAAGAGCTGGCCGCTCTTGGCTACCGGGTTGTCATCTTCGATCGGCGCAACTGCGGCGCCTCCGATGTCGTCATCGACGGCAAGGAATCCGAATACGAAATCTGGGCGGACGATATTCATGAGCTGCTCTCCCAGCTCGGCGCCTTGCCCGCCTTCGTCGGCGGAAGCTCGTCGGGTTGCCGAACGTCGCTGCTATTCGCGCTACGCCATCCGCAGTCGGTTCGCGGCCTTTTGCTTTGGCGCGTGACCGGAGGACGCTTCGCCTGCGAGCGCTTGGCGGAGGAATATTACGGCCAATACATTACGGCGGCGAAGGCAGGTGGCATGGCTGCGGTGTGTGAGATGGAGCATTGGCAAGAGCGCATCGCCGCGCGCCCGGAAAATCGCGATGCTCTGATGAAGCTCAAGCCGGAGCGCTTCATCGAGGTCATGTCGCATTGGCGCGAGTATTTCCTCAAAGGCGCGGATCTTCCGGTGATCGGCGCCACCGAGCAAGAGCTTAAATCCATCCAAGTGCCGGCGTGTATCGTGCCCGGCAATGACAACACCCACGGCCGCCAAACCGGCGAGAACCTCGGGCACCTGCTGCAAAAGAGCGAGGTGCATATTTTGTTTCCGAAGCACTACGACGAGCCGCTCAGCCCGCGGGAAGAGTGGGACGAAAAAGCCGGCGAGATGGCCGCGCTGTTCGGCGATTTCATCAAGCGCTGCGCGGCATAGAAACTCCGCGCGAGGCGGCGCGAAGCAACTGCTTTTTTCAACCGGCGCCTGTTCTCGGCACGTCGCAACCCTCACGCCGCTTGAGCTTCTCCAACGCGTTGACAGCTGCAAGAGCCTGTACTAAGGCCAGAAGCAGTGAAGCCGTTCTCATGCGCTAGGAGGGAATCTCATGAGGCTCGAACCATCTCTTAGATTCGATCACTTCGCCTATCCCGTCGACGATCTTGTCAAAGCTGAAGACTTTTACACGGGCGTCTTGGAAATCCCGATCTATGAGCGGCGCGGTCTGCGCGTCCGTGACGTCCAGGCCGGCACGCTACCGCGAACTTTTTTGAACGTCGCCGGCAGCCGCGTCGGGATTTTTCTCGGCCGCGAGTCGCTGCCGGAATACGAACAACGGCGCGGCTGCCCTTTGGTTGGCCTCGAGATCACTGGCGACGGCATGACGCGAGTAGTTCGCCGGCTTGAAGAAACTTATTACAAAAACTATGACGAGCCTCGGCCGCGCCACGGTCTTGGCCCCGACACGATTTCACTTCTGATCCAAGATCCTTTCGGCAATCATCTTGAGTTGCTTCAGAAGGATAGGATCGCATCGAACGGCGCTTCCGCTTATGTGGGGATCGGTCAGTTGGAGCTGGAAGTTACAACCTCGATCAGTCCGTCGATTTCTACACCAACGTGTTCGGTCTAAAGCTGATCGGCCGCCAGAACGACGCGCTGGGAAGAGCCACCGCATACCTGCAATTGGTCGGCGGCCAATGGCTCATGCTCCATAAGGTTGATGCGCTACACGCGCGCAGCAGCGCCTTCTATCGTTTCGAAGGGCAACACTATGCGTTCATGACGCCGACGCCGGAGAATCTTTTAGCCTTGCGCGAGTCGATCGCGCGAGCCGGCGGAAAAATCGACGCGCTGGAAGAAACTCAAGTGCGCAGCGCCACGGCGCATGGCCTGTACTTCACCGACTTGGACGGCAACCCGCTGCAACTGCAAGTCGAAGGTTCTGAATAACGCGTGGCTCGGGTTACCGCTAGATAATAATCTTCAAAAGCCCAGATATAAATAACTCAAGGAGCTCAGCATGTCCTTTGTGAATCTGGTGAGCGTGTTTTTAGCCGCGGCGTTGATCAATCCGCTCTTTTTGCATTCATCTCATGCGGCTGCTGCGCCCGCGCCAGCTGTTAAGAGCCCCACCAACGACAAGCTCGCCGCGCTGATCAAGGCGGCGCAGGCCGAAGGCATGCTGAATCTAGTCTGGGGTGAGAACACCTTCAGAGGCCTGCCCGGCGTGCGCGAACTCGTGTCGGGCATGAACAAGCAGTTCGGCACAAGCGTCATTGCCAATTGGACACCGGGGCCGAGCCAACCGCAGATGGCTGCTCGAATCGCGCAGGAGTTCGCCGCCGGCGTGCCGGCCACTTCAGACGTTTACATCGGCGGCTCGGAAACCTACATCGCAACCCTGGCGACACCGCTCATGGTGCTCGATCAAGTGGACTGGTCTGCTTATTTTTCGCATATCGATCCGGCCGCGGCTTCGCTCAAAGGCGCCGCCCTCGAAATCAGCGGGCGCTTTCCGGGAATCGTCTACAATACTAAATTGATTTCGCCCAATGACGCGCCCAAAAGTCTCAAGGATCTTTTGAATCCCAAGCTAAAGGGCAAAGTGTCAACCCAGCCGTACATTTCGTACTTCGATATCCTATCGGGCCCGAAGCAGTGGGGCCCGGAACCCACCGCCGATTACGTCCGGAAACTCTCCGGCCAGATCTCCGGCTTGATGCGCTGCGGCGAATACGAGCGCGTCGTCAGCGGCGAATTTCCGATCCACGTGCTGGCCTGCGGCGAGGGCGGCGTGCTGCCGTTTACCGAAAAAGGCGCGCCGCTTCAATACGTGATACCGAGCGACGCTGCGATGGTGACGCATCGCTACTGTGCGGTGCCCAAGAACGCGCGGAGCAAAGCCGCCGCTAAATTATTCTGCGCATTTCTTATGACAAAGTCCGGCCAAGAATTTCAATGGAACGTCGACCGTCAAGACAGCGAGAAGGTTCCCGGCACCCGCTACTATAAAACTTTGCAGAATCTCCGCGCCGCCGGCGTCAAGCCCCTCGACGTATCGGTCGACTATGTGATGAGCTTCCCGGTGTTGAAATACGCCAAGGAACTCGAAAACATCATCAAGATCGTCGAGAAATAGGTTCCGCTTGCGCGCATCTCCCGACGCTGTTCACGATCTCCGCGATGAATAGCCGCGTTTCCAGTTCAGCGCTCTGCTTCGCGGTTCTCGTTGGAACGATCGTCGGGCTGATGCTCATGGTCGTTTTCTATCTGAGTTTCTACGAAGGCCTGCCCGGCATTCCCGGCGGTTTTCTGACAACCGCCCATTACACCGAGCTGCTCAAAGACCGGCTCGCCTACCGCGTCTTGACCAATACGCTGATCTATACCGGGATCGCGATTTTTATTTCACTGCTGTTCGGCGTGTTGATCGCCTGGCTTGTGGAGCGCACGGATATCCATGGGCGAAATCTTATTTACACGGGCATGACCTTCGGTCTGTTGATACCTACCTTTTTTCCGTCCATGGGTTGGTTGTTTCTGCTCCATCCGCGCATCGGCTTTCTCAATGTCTATTTAAGACAGTTCGTCGCCGAGGATTTGAAAATCAATATCGCCACGCCCATCGGCATGGGCTGGGTCGAGGGCATCACCTTAGCGCCGGTCGTTTTCATCATGGTCGCGGCCAATCTGCGCATGGCGGACACGACCCTCGAAGAAGCGGCCAAAGCCGCCGGCGCCAACGGCTGGCAGTTGTTCAAAAGCATCATTCTGCCGCTCTCGACGCCGGCCACCATGGCGGCGGCGTTTTACGTCGCCGCCATCGCCGTCGCATCCTTCGACGTGCCCGCGATCATCGGCTTGTCCAATCGCGTGTACACTCTCGGCACATTTATCTATGAGGACTTGGTGCCGCATCAGGGTTTTCCGCAGTATGGGCGCCCGGCAGCAGTGAGCACCTTGCTCATTTTGATTGGCAGCTTGCTGTCGGTGTGGTATCTGCGCGAGATCGCCCAAGCCAGCCGCTATCAGCTGGTCAAAGGCAAAGATTACCGGCCGCTGCGCTACCCGTTAGGCAAATGGAATCGTTGCGCCGCTCTATTCGTTGTCTTGTATTTCTCGGTCCAAATGTTCGTTCCGGTCGGTCTTTTGCTCTGGGTCGCGTTTCAACCCTTCGTGCAGCCGCCGTCCGTCGAAGCGCTTGGACAATTGAGCGTGGCGAATTTCGTCCAAGCGCCCTGGGATCTTTTCTTTCGAGCACTGAAAAATAGTTTGCTATTGACTGCGGGGGTTCCGCTGGCGTC
>JBEVIO010000295.1:0-4416 GCA_040510635.1 Binatia bacterium
TCGGTATTCCCGCCGGGACAGGAGGCGGGAAACTCTCTGGACGAAATTGCCGGAAGCTCGGCGATGTTGATCGACGCCACGCGCAAGTGGGATTATCCGCCGGTATCGCTGCCAAAAAGAGAATATATGGAACGCGCGAAACAACTCTGGGAGCGCTTGGAACTGCCGAAATTGAAGCCGCAAGAGCCGTGGTTTGGTTACAATCTGGGATTATGGTCGGAAGAAGACGAGTCGGAAGCGGCGCTCGCGGTACAAGGCGAACATTACCAGACCGGTGAAAAGCGCTTGCAACAACGGGTGCGGGTGAAAAAACTTTAGTTGCAGAAACGGCCGCAACGGCCTCGACATAATGTCGGCCGCCCGGATTTATTTTCCGCCCATTTCTTTTAGGGCTTCTTCCACCAGCGACTGTTCGACGACCATTTGCGGCGTGACCGTCGCTGGAATCAACTTTTGGTCTTTTTCGATCTGCAGAAGAATGTCGACGCCGTCGAGCGGCACGCGGCCGTCACGACTGAAGGATTCGACGACAACATCGTAAGATTCCCGCGCGAGTTTTTCGTCCATGTTAAAGCGTTTGCGGATCACTTCGGTCGTGCCGGCGGCGTTCGCGTGAATAAATCTCAAGGCCTCGATCTCAGCTTTGAGCACGCGCTTTATTTGGGCTCGATTGTTTTTGATTCTGTCGATAGTCGCACCGAGCCCCGAGAACGGAATCGTGACGTATTGCGCCGTCTGAGCAAGGATCGGAAACCCTTCTCGCTTCAGTTGGACGGAAAACGGCGGCGCCAACACAACAGCGTCGGCACGGCCGACTTTGAAGGCGTCGAACATGACCTTCTCGTCGCCGATGGCGATGAGCTTAACATCCTTTTCTGGATCGAGACCGAACTGTCGCAAGGTTATTCGCGTGCTGACGTGATTGGTTCCACCGATGGAGGTCAAGCCGATGACAGCCCCCTTGAGATCTTTCATCGTTTTGTATTTGTTCTGGGCGACGATGCTGAAGAACGGCGATTTGATTCCCGTGGAAATCGCGCGTATCGGCAACCCTCGCGCCGCCGACCGGATCGCCGAACCAATCAGCTCGATGTACTCGATTTCGCCGCTGAGCAGTGCCGCGATCGAGATGTTCGGACGCATCTGGATAAGCTCGACTTCCGAGCCCTGCTTCGAGTAGAAACCGCGGTCTTTGGCGACGAACGGAACGAGGAACGCGAGCGAACTCGTGGCGATGGCGATACGAACCTTTTCCGCGCCCGGCTTCTCTTGCGCCTGTAAAAAGATCGGGGAAAATGTGATCGACATTGCCAATGCAAAAATCACCGATGCTTTGCTCGAAGATATTGCCATTCGAAACCTTTCTTGAACCGGATGATCGTCCCGGACAGGAGTTCTATTGTGGAGAGCGATTCTAGTTGGTAGAGGAATTTAGTCAAGGATTGGTGGCCGTAGTCTGGACCTTAGGATGAACGGATGAAATTCGACGCAAGCTTGCTCGTGCACAACTTGGAGCAGATGTCTGCCCTGGCGCGATTCGCCGATGACATAGGATTCGACGGCATCTGGACATTCGAAACCTCGCACGAACCATTTCTGCCTCTCGTGCTCGCCGCTGAACACAGTTTTCGCATGAGCTTGGGGACGAGTATCGCTGTCGCTTTCGCCCGCAGTCCGACGATCTTGGCGCAAATCGCCTGGGACTTGGCGCGATTTTCCAAAGGTCGCTTCATTCTTGGGCTCGGCACGCAGGTGAAGGGTCACAACGAGCGGCGCTTCGGCGTCAAGTGGGAAAAGCCCGTGGAGAAAATGCGCGAGGTGATCCTCGCCGTGAGAGCGATCTGGGAATGCTGGCAGAATCAAACCAGACTTAATTTTCAAGGAGAGTTTTTCAAGCTTACACTGATGACTCCGTTTTTCAGCCCGGAACCGCACGAGTATCATCGAATTCCCATCTTTGTCGCCGGGGTGAATCGACGCATGTGCCAGCTCGGCGGTGAGCTGTGCGAAGGTTTCCACGCTCATCCGCTGCATAGCGCACGCTATTTGAGGGAGAGAGTGCTGCCGAATATCGAGATCGGGCTGATACAAAGCGGGCGGCAACGCCATGCGATCGAAATATCGAGCAGTATCTTCGTCATTCCGAGTGACAATCCAGCCGAGGCGGCAAAATACGAATCGGAGATTCGCGAGCAGATTTCATTTTATGCGAGCACACCGCCGTACCGACCGGTTTTCGAGCTTGAAGGTTGGGGGGATGTGGCGGACGAGCTCAAAACTCTGGCAGCGCGCGCAAGATGGCCTGAGATGCCCGCGCTAATCACGGACGAGATGCTTGACCGATTCGCATTGCGCGGCACTTGGTCGGAGCTGCCGGAGAAAGTCTTGAAAAAATACGACGGGTTATTGGATCGCGTGAGTTATTACTTTCCGTTGGTGCCGGATGAAAACGAAGCGGGATGGCATGCGACCGTGGCGGGTTTCAAACGCTGACTGTTATTTTTGATTGATCGGCGCTCGCCCGTACAGTTTATCGATAAAGCCAGATTTCCGCACTTCCTCGATCAGGCTCGTGTCCATCACACAAGCTTTGGTTAAACTATTCCGCCAGCTCCGCCGCCGCGCGGTGCATGACGCCGTAGAGATCGACGGCGGCAGTGGCGCAGTATTCGAGATTGTAACCTTCTCGCGTATCGGCGTAACCGTCTTCGAGGATGCGCTGCATGACTAGTTTGTTGAAACTACCATGACCCATGACGCCGTCTTCGTGTTCTCTCAGATCGGCTTCCTCGTGGGTGGAGAAGTAAACGGCCTGCTGCTTACTGAAACCGTATTTCTGGGTCAAGGTTTTGAACCACATGGCCGACCAGTGACCGACGGGCTCTTCCGTAAGCATGGAAAACCACCATTCGGCGACCGTTCCTTCCCACATGAGCTGCCGTTTGAAATCGAGTATGGCGCGGCACTCCGGCAGCATCGGTTCGCGCAGCACCTGATCTTTCGTGAGCCCCAGCGCTTCGGCGGTCTGGAGCATCACGAGCACGTGACCGGGCGGCTTGGGATGAATGAATTCGTCGGCAATCTTGACGCCGAGCGGTGCCATGAGGTCGGGATGACGTTTAAAAAAGCCGATATGTTTATGATACGAGACGGATATCAGAGTATTGATCTCGACGGTGAAGTTGCCCCAGTTCTTGAAAAACAGTTTGACCGCCGAGAGGGGCAGAGTTCCTTCGAGAAACTTGCTCATGAACGGGCCATGCGTGACGCGTACTTGCCACCGTTGAATAACTTTCTCATTGACCGCGTCGATGTAGGCTTTGGCGTCTGCCGCGCTCATCTTGACGCCGAGCTTGGGAACGATCTGGCTCATGTTTTGGGGGACGTCTAGCGTCCAGGGTCTAGCGTCTCGGGTTTTTAGAACGCTAGACGCCAGACTCTAGACCCTAAACGGTCTTCTTAGGTCCGATACAAATTGTCGATAAAGCCGCTGTCGTCGATGCGTCTGAGATAGTGAAAATCCCACAGCGCCATCGGATCGGTCTTTTCGGCGGCCTTGTCCTGCACGATTGAAATCTCGTAGACATTGCTGATCGCCGGAATCGTCGCGTACGGCTTCGCCTGCAGGACTTTCTTTAGGTCGTCGTACAGATGGCTCGCCGTCTCGTCGTCGAGCTCGCCTTCGGCCTTGTATTTCTCTTTGATAATTTTGATCGACTCGGCGCGGTGCGTTTTGAAATAGGCGATGCCCTCGCAAATGCCGCGGAGCATCTTGTCGATTATGTCCGGGTGTTTCTCGACAAAAGGCAGGCCGCTCGAAACCGTCGTGAACCAGACCATCGGCAAGAACGGCACGTCGATGACTTTCAAGCCGGCGCGTTTCGACAGAATATCCGCCGGCGGCGTGACGAACGCCGCATCAGCTTCGCCGTCGCGCACCGCTTCCCAGTGAAACTTACTGCCCTTGGCTTTCTCCACTTCGCACTCATGGATCAACCCGGCCTGCTTGATGAAGAGCCAAGTATTCAGACCGGGGTGCTTTCCCTTGGTCGCAACTTTTTTGCCTTTGAGATCGGAAACTTTGTTGATGCCCGAGTCGGCGCGCACGACCAGCCGATGATTCAACAAACTCACGGATTGGCCGAGGTAAACCCATTTGTCGCCCATCGAACGACGAATGTAGGGCGAAAGATGATTGCCGCCGACGAATTCGACCGTGCCGTTGGCGACGTTCTTGTGTGAATCCTCGGAAGTGATTTCGTAGTCGTAATTCACGTCAAGGCCGTGCTTCGCCCAGGAACCCGAGTCGTGAACGACGTGAAGAAACGGCAGATGGCTGTCCGAACGATAGGGAAAGTTTACTTTGTCCATGATGTGTCCTCCTTGTTTCAGTCCTTAGTTTATGTGCGCTGAAAC
>JBEVIO010000296.1:0-6413 GCA_040510635.1 Binatia bacterium
CATAGCGGTCGCATGGACCTCCGTTCACTCCCTTCTTATTGCTATTTTGAGCCGCGGTCCAAAAATTGTTGGCGTAGCGTGGAGCGGCGCAGCGGCTTCTGACGCCGCCCCCCTGTCCCTTGCAGAATTTATCTGTCTTTGAACCGTTGAAAAGGCAAGTCCCCGCGCCGATTAAAATCCGACGCGGGCTGTCCATCTACGCGGTTTGTATAATGTCACTTTAAGCTCAGCCGGGAAATCCCAGCCGTTTGGAAAGATCGGTGCCGGCTCTTAACAGCAAAGGCGCAATGTCCTCATGGATCGTTTCATCCGTCAGCCGGTAACCAGGGCCAACGACCGCCAGCGTGCCGACGAGCGAGCGAGTATAGTCGCGGATCGGCACGGCGATCGCATTGACGTCTTCGGCGAATTCGCCGCGTTCCATCGCGTAGCCCGATTCGCCGATTCGGCTCATGTCCTCGCGCAACATATTTCGATCGACGATCGTTTTTTCGGTGTAGCGTTCCAAGCGCTCCGGCAAATCCTGACCAGCCGTGCCGTCCATTCCAAACACCAGATGGACCTTGCCTGCCGCGGTGCAATGCGCTGGTAGGACAGTCCCCAAAAACGAAACCACGCGCACCGACCTCGTTGGCTCGACGAAATCGAGCGGAATAATCGCGCTGCCTTTGCGAATCGCGACATACGCGCTCTCCTTGCTCGCCTTCGATAAATCTTCAAGAATCGCCCGCGATTGCAACAATAAGCCCATTTGATGAATAAAGGTCTGGCCTAGTTGAAGACAGCGTAATCCCAGCCGATAATTTTCACTCAACTTATTTTGTTCGATGTAACCGCGCGCTTCCAGGGTCGCGAGCAAACGGAAAACGTTGTTTTTGTGCAATTTAAGTCGTTTGCTTAGTTCAGTTACGCCGATTTCGTCGACCGTGCCGTTAAACTGCTCCAACACGTCGAGAGCATGCGAAACCGATTGAATAACGTAATTGGATTTTTCTCGTCGAACCATGTTCCCCCCTCGACAAAACCTTAAGCGCAACGATACCAATACCGAATGACGGCCTGGCAGTTCCAAAAAGGCGTTTTAAGCTAACCCACGAGCGTTGTCAAATGGCGCGACGAGCAAGCCAGGAGCCTTTGACAGTCAGATTTATATCGCGTTTTCCCGTGGCAAAAGCGCGCACCTGATGAACGGCGGCTTGTTCTCAGACTCGAGGCCAAGATCTCGTCAGTACGTAAAAATCCGACGCTTTTGCACGTAAGAAGCCGTGCGAATATGCTCGCCCCCAGCGCGGCGACTTGCTGCCAGACTTGACCCGCAAAACACAATACGGCACTATACGACCGTTATGTTAGGATCGGGAGCGATGCGGACAAATACGGGTTGGTGGCGCTTGCCAGTGACGCAGCGTCTCCGCCATGGCTAA
This sequence comes from Binatia bacterium, assembly GCA_040510635.1. GTDB lineage: Bacteria > Desulfobacterota > Binatia > UBA9968 > UBA9968 > DP-20. The sequence goes on from JBEVIO010000296.1 coordinate 1,425, forward strand.
TTCCACATAAAAATTGATGATACCGGGGCCATAGGTGGAAAACCTATGGCCCTTTTTGTTTTTACGAAATGATTCAGCCGAGCTACAAAGGATTTTGCGCTCTCGCCAAGCAAGGCAACTTGATTCCCTTGTATGAAGAGTTGCTGATGGATCTCGAGACGCCGTTATCTTTTTTCAAGCGCCTGGAGCGCGACCGCTATTCATTCTTGCTCGAGAGCGTGGAAGGGAGCGAGCGCTGGGCCCGTTATTCATTCCTTGGCACCCGTCCGTACAAGATCTTCAAGGCGCGCGGCGCCGAAGTGGAAATCATCGAAGCCGGCAAGTCACAAAAACTACGCTCCCAAGCGCCGTTAGCAATCCTCGAGGAATTGTTGCGCGGGTGCCGACCGGTCACGGTCGCCGGCGTTCCGCCTTTCTTCGGCGGAGCGCTGGGTTATGTTTCTTACGATGCCGTCGAACAGTTCCACGAGATCGCCAACGATAAAAAAGAGCCGCTCGGCATGCCGGAGATTTTTTTCGTTTTCGTCCAGACGCTGGTCGCCTTCGACAATTTGAAACACACGATCAAGGTGATCGATAACGTTCAGCTAAACGAACGAACCGATCTGCGCCGGGCTTATGACGCCGCGGTCAAGCGGATTCATAAAGTCATCTCGAGTTTGCAGAAAAAACCCCGTGGCATCGAGCCAAGGGATCTCACGCAAAGCAAAGGCGACCGAAAATTTCGCTCGAATTTGACCGAGCGGGGTTTTGTCGACGCAGTCGAGAAAGCCAAAGAGTACATCAAGGCCGGCGACGTCATTCAAGTCGTGCTCAGTCAAAGACTCGAAACCGAAACAAAGACCGATCCGTTTGAAATCTATCGCGCCTTGCGTTTCATCAATCCGTCACCCTACATGTTCTATCTGGAGTTGGAGGATCTTCGGGTCATTGGCTCCTCGCCCGAAACGATGGTTCGGCTCGCCGGCGATACCATCGAGCTGCGCCCCATCGCCGGCACACGCCGCCGCGGCGCCACCCCCGAAGAAGAGCGCGAGCTCGAAGCCGATCTGCTCGCCGACCCCAAAGAGCGCGCCGAGCACATCATGCTGGTCGACCTTGGCCGCAACGACGTCGGCCGGGTCGCCGCGATCGGCAGCGTCGAGGTCAACGAGCTGATGACGATTGAACGTTACTCGCACGTCATTCACATCGTCTCCAACGTGCGGGGCAAATTGGCCGCGGACCAAACGCCATTCGATCTATTCGTGTCGGCTTTCCCCGCCGGCACCGTTTCCGGCGCGCCGAAGATCCGTGCTATGCAAATTATCGGCGAACTGGAGCCGCAAAAGCGCGGCCTTTACGCCGGCGCCATCGGTTACTTCGGCTACAACGGCAATCTGGACACCTGCATCGTGATTCGCACTATCGTGATGAAAGGCAAAAAAGTTTTCATCACTGCCGGCGCGGGGATCGTCGCCGACTCGGATCCCAAGATGGAATACCAGGAGACGCTCAACAAAGCGCGCGCCATGCTGAAAGCGGTCGAGCTCGCCGAACAGTGGAGAAAACGATGATTCTCCTGATCGACAATTACGATTCTTTCACCTACAACTTGTACCACTATCTGAGCGAGCTCGGCGCCGACGTGAAAGTATTTCGCAATAACAAAATCACGTTGGACGAGATCGAGGCACTCCAACCGGAAAAGATCGTGATCTCGCCCGGCCCGTGCACGCCCAAGGAAGCGGGCGTTTCCTGCGCCACGGTCACGCGCTTCGGCGCGCGGATTCCCATTCTTGGCGTTTGCCTGGGGCACCAGGCAATCGGCGCGGCTTACGGCGGCGCGATCGTGCGCGCGCCGGCGATCATGCACGGCAAATTGTCGGACGTGAGCCACGATTCACAGACGATCTTTCGCCAAGTGAAAAATCCCTTTGCCGCCATGCGCTATCATTCTTTGGTGATCGATCTGAAAAGCCTCCCCACCGAGCTGACGGTCAGCGCGCGCGCCGGCGGCGATATCATCATGGCGGTGCGGCACAAGAACTACCCGGTCGAAGGCGTGCAGTTTCATCCTGAATCGATCCTCAACCAAGAAGGCAAAAAGATACTCAAAAACTTCTTGGACCATTATTGAAACGGATGCGATGAAACTGCTTTGCTTTCAAGCAAAACGTTTCCGCTGGAAAACCCATTCCAAAACCTTGCCCGACGTCCTCGACCAGGATATCGACCAGGAAGTTTCCGAGACCGTGGTCGTGTTCGTGCACGCCGAAGCATCCGATGCCGCGCAAGAGCGCGCGAGCGCCGTCTTGCGCCAGTCCTTAAAACACGTCAAATGGCTCGCCAATAAGCGTGCCTGCAAAAATATCGTTTTGCATTCTTTCACCCATCTTGGCGGTGACACCGCCGAATCTGGTTTTGCTCAAACGCTGATCACAGGGCTCGCCGACCGCCTGCGCGAGACCGGCTATCAAGTTTGGATCACGCCCTTCGGTTACTTCTGCGAGTGGGATTTAAGCGTCCACGGTGAGAGCCTAGCCAAAGTTTGGAAAGAAATTCATTGAGAGACCGCAAACATGCTATACTCCGCAAAATAGGAATGCCTCGGAGGCCGCAAATGTACCGGTACATGTTTAGGGTGCCAGCCTGGCTGCTTATCGCTGCGATATCGCTCGGCGCTTACGCCTGCGGAAACAAAGAAAAAACTCCGGAGCTCAAAGACCTACCCGATCTCAACGAACAAACTCGTCTCTATGTAACGACCGAGAATACCAAGGTCCGCGCCGGGCCAGGGCAGCGCTTTCGGGCCATCGCCGACATCGGTCGCGACGCCAAGGTCAACGTCGTCGGCAGAGACGGCGAATGGGTGCTGATCGTTTCCAAGAAAGGCAACGCCCCCGGGTTCATTGAAATGGCATCCGTGAAGCCCGCGGTCGGTGAAACAAAAGAAACCGCCACTCCCAGTCCTCCGTCCGAAGGACGATACGAGGCCGTCATGGATACTCAGGTGCGGAGCGGCCCGGGGTTACATTATCCCGTTGTCGCGAACATCGGTAAGGGAACCAAGCTCAACGTGGTCGAAGAAGACAAAGGTTGGTTCAAGGTGGAGTCCAAGCGCGGCAACAAGCCGGGCTATGTGGAAGCCAATTTAGCCAAACCCGCCGTTGAACGGTAAAAAAAGACTGGCAATTTTTCTGGTTGGCGAAGAACTAACCGAGCTTCAATAAGTCCGCCGCGGTGCCGCCCAGGATCGACGCTTGCGCCAAGCCAACGAAGCGCCGCGGATATTTTTTCTGAATCGCCGCCAGGTCATCGTTGATAAACCGGCACTCCTCGAGCGGCGCCGACCAGCCGAGCAGACATGAAAGCACGGATAGATCGACGCCGGCTTGCGCCCTGTCGTCCAATTGCAAATCGAAGTCATAGAGCCGCTGATGCATGGTGGTCGCCGGCAGTCCGCCCTCTTGCAACATAGTTTTGCCCGTCGCCGAGTAGAGCCCGCGCTTTTTGGCCAATTCCGATCGAGTCTCGTCACCCGGCCGATGGTTTTTCGCGCCGGCTTTTGTCGGCGACGATCAAAGCTACTATCCCAATCGGCAGCAGGCAAGCAAACGCAAATTGTTGCGCGCCGGCAAATGCGCCAGGTTGAGTCCAGAGCTTTTGTCCGCCGTCGATTTCCATCAAAGCCACAGCAATCGTCGTGCCGATCGTGCCAGCAGCGGTGCCGAAAGAACTGAGCATGGCCGCGAGCACGCCATAATCCTCTTGTCTGACAGCGGCGAAGGCAACGGTTTGATTGGCCGGCGTAAAGATACCGATCCCGGCGCCGACGCAGATCAGTGCGGCGAGGACCAGACGATAGTCGGAATCTGTTTTGAGCCGAGAATAGCAAGCGATCCCGACCACGATTATAAGCAGACCGATGCTCGCCATCGTCGACGCATTGAAGCGATCGGCCAGTCGACCGGCAAGCGGCGAAGCCAGCGCTGTCGAGAGCGGCAAGGCCGCGAGCATCAGTCCGGCCGCCACGGCCGACGAACCGAGCACGTTTTGCAGATACAGCGGCGCGCAGAGCGCGATCGGATAATGAATCATGTTGCTCAGAGCGACCGCGAGCAATGCCGCTGCGAGCATCCTGCGCCTGAAGATCGCCACGTCGACGAGCGGCTTGGTCGTATGCAACTCGAGCCAAAAAAAACTGGCGAGCGCGATCCCGGCGACGGCGAACCAGCCGACGACGAAGCGCGATGTCCAGCCGTGATTGGCGGCGAAGGTAAGACCCAGCAAAAGCGCTGGATAACCGATCAGCAAGGCTAAGGCGCCGCGGAAATCGAAGGGTTCGCGGCGGCGCTCGCCTGGGCCGCGAAAGATTTTTATTACCGCCGCCGTTACCGCCAGACCGATGATGCAATTCATCCAGAAAATCCACGGCCAACCGCCCACGTGCAGAAGCAAACCGCCGATGGTGGGACCCGTCATTCGGCCGACAGCGATCGCCGAAGCGAACAGACCAAGAACTTGGCCACGCCGCTTGGCGCCGAAGCTCGCCGCCAGAATCGCCGTCGACATCGGCAAGGCCATCGCAAGCCCGACGGCCATAACCGCGCGGGCCAGTAAGAGCTCGGGGAATGAAGTCGAGATGGCACCCAACCCCGCGCCCGCGGCGTAAAGCACCACGCCGATCTTATAAAGCCGGCGTTGTCCAAGTATCTCACCGGCACGGCCAAAGCAAAACGATAAACTCGATATCGTCACCACGCCCATCAAGGTGACCCACTGAATCTCCGACAAACTATTGCCGAACTGTTTTTGTATCGCCGGCAAAGCAACGCCGATGCTTCCGAAGCTGTTGAAAAAAAGAAATGCAGCCGAACAAGTCACAGTCAGTATGGCGCGCTCTTCAGAACGTGAGACGGCAGGAGCCGTGGATGGAATTGTACGGGTCATGTAGCGACAAGTTAGCCTTTTTGCATATCTCATGTGGCGCGGCAGTGCCAGCGCGCC
>JBEVIO010000297.1:0-4543 GCA_040510635.1 Binatia bacterium
GCTCGAGGTCAGCACGACTTCGGCGCCGGTGGCCGCGGCCTCACGCAAGCGATCGGCGGCGTTCCACTGCGCCAGCTCGGGATCCGCTTCGGGCACTCCACCCCCGCCGCCGCAGCACCAGCTCCAGCGTCGATTGCGTTCCATCTCGACTAGCTCGAGGCCGGGAATCGCGCGAAGAATTTTTCGTGGCGCCTCATAAACGCCGCAGCCGCGGCCGAGATGGCAGGAGTCGTGGTAGGTGACTTTCTTCTTTATCGGCTTGGTAAATTTTAGAGAACCCGAATCGAGCAGCCGGGCGACATATTCAATGCCATGCAGCGCTTCAAATTGGCCAGCGCCGGTCTTGGCGTATTCGCGCCAGATTCGTTGACAACTGCCGCAGGCGACAACCACTCGGGTAATACCGCCGGCAGCGATTGTCTCCAGATTATTTTCTTTCAAGCGTTCGTACTCGCGACGGAAGCCGAGGTCGAAGGCATAAAGGCCGCAGCATTTTTCCTCGTTGCCGAGAAAGACAAAATCTTCGCCCGCCTTCTGTATGATCTTGGCGAGCGCGACCGCGCCGCTCCGACCGCTCGAACGATCCGCCGAACAGCCGGCGAAAAGCAAGGTGCGCGCGTTGGACTCGCCCGGTTTTTTGAGCCCAAGCCCCTCAGCCCAAGCGCCCCGGTCGACCTTTGGCTGCGCCCACGGGTTGTCATGTTGGCGCAAGCCTTCGTAAATTGGTCGATGCGGCTCGATCGGACCTTCCTTCTCGGTGATCTCCTCGCGCATGGCCACGGTGATATCCCAGGGTCCATAACCGTCGTCGCGCACGCCGCAAAGTTCCTGGCACATCAGGCAATTCGTGCAGGCGTAGATGACTTCTTTAAGCTCAGGCGTAATCGGATCCAGACCGTGAAAAACCCGCTGCGCCATCAGCCAGCGCGACTTGGGCGTGTGACGCTGGAAGCGATAAAACTCATAGGGTGGACACTTCTCTTTCGGTCCCACCACATCTTCCATTGGATTGGCCGGACCATGGCCGTAACAGGAGCCGCACAGAACGCAGCCACTACTGCGCTCGCTCAAATCTTTGGCGTAGAGCCATCTTTTGACCCGTTCGAGCCCGAGCAATTTTTTCTCTTCGTTTTCCATCGAACCGCGTTCAAGCAAAATTAGTTAAAGCCTTAACCTTTATAGCTCGCCATTTCGAACTGTCAATAATTGTCGTTCAAGCGCGCTGCCAGGTTGCAAGTCGGCGAAGCGGCGCGAACAGGGTGGTTTAGGCTCGATCCCTGGAAGTCAGTCAGAAAACGCCGTCGGCGCTTTGATCAATTCGTCAACGATTCTTGATTGAGTTTGCGCAACAGGGCGGAGAGTTCTTTCTGTTCTGGACCGGCAAGCATCGTAAAGATTTTCGAGACGCTCGATTCAAAAAGGGGAATCGTGCTCTTGTACACCTTGGCCCCTTTGTCGGTCAGCACCACGTGCACGACGCGGCGGTCATTTTCGTCGCGCTTGCGCGTGACCAGCTTTTTCTCTTCGAGACGGTCGACAATGCCGGTGAGATTGCTGACGGTGACCATCATTTTTGCGCCGATCTCGCCGAAGGGCAATCCGCCCGCGTAGCCGATCGTCGCCAACACGTAAAACTGTGGCGACGTGAGGCCAACTTTGTCTAAATCAGCTTCCAGCTTTTTGTGCGATTGCAGGCTGAAGCGGAGAAAACGGATCCAAAGACTAGTTGCATAAGACGAGAAGAACGGACGTTTGTAAACTTTCACGCTTCGCACTTTATTCGCCTGACCACTAAAAAGCAACTTCGTTGGCGCGTGCGCGCCTTCATGGACCGGCCCATTTCATTGCAAGCCGTACCACCGAGTGTTAATGGGTGCGCAAAGAGATTGCTCACGAGGAACTGATAAAACCGATGAGACTGCATATTCTCGGTTGCGGCGACGCCTTCGGCAGCGGCGGACGCAACCAAAGTGGTTACCTGATCGAGGCCGCTGAGCGGTTGTTTCTGCTGGACTGCGGTCCGACTACGCTGCCGGCGATGAAGCGCGCCGCCATCGAACCGCGCCGTCTGGATGCGATCCTGCTAAGCCATCTGCACGGCGATCATTTCGGCGGCGTGCCATTTTTTTTAATCGAATATCTTTATCACAAACCACCGCACAGCCCACTAACGATCGCCGGTCCGCCCGGAACAGAAGAACGGGTCCGCCAACTGTTCGACCTGATGTACGGCGGCGCCAAGGAAACGCCGTTCCTTCGCTTCCAAGTTTTGACTCCCGAAAAACTGCAGAGCGTCAAGGACATCGAGGTTTTTCCATTTCGCGTGCCGCATCAAATGAATGACATTTCACTCGGGCTGAAGGTCGCTTACCAAGGCAAGCAAATTCTTTTTTCCGGCGATTCGGCATGGACCGATCTGTTCATCGAGCACGCGCGCGACACCGATCTGTTTCTGTGCGAGTGTTCTTTTTATCACGAGGAGCCTGGCATGCACGTGAACTACCAGATCCTCCGGTCAAATCTGGCGCGCTTGGCATGCAAGAAGCTCGTGCTCACCCATCTCGGCGAGGAAATGCTCGCGCGCGCCGGGGATTTGGACGCAAGGCTGACCGTGGCAAACGACGGAATGGTGATCGAGGTTTAAGGGATTTAACTTGGATCGCCGCGCGACGATGGCGCCGCGTGAACCGGCAGGATCATGACCCGATGGCCGCTCTTGCTGAGAATTTCTTGGGCCGTTTCCTGCGCCTCGACTAATTCTCGGTAGGGACCCAGGCGCACCCGGTAGGCGGTTTCGCTGGGTTTGACTAGAGTCTGTTCGACAAAAGCGTCAAAGCCTTTTTCATTTATCTGCCGTGACAAGAGCTCCGCGCGAGCTCTCTCGCGGAATGATCCCACCTGTAAGATAAAACCGTCGGTTGGTTGGGCCAGGTCTGCTGCTCGCAGGGCGCCCAGCGCTGACAGACGATCGCCCCGCACACCTACCTGCTGCTCGCTTGACGTTGCCTTGCCGGCGGGCAGCGATGGCGCTTTCAAGCTTTCAAAATTATCGAAGCCGTACTCTAAAAGGTGCTTGGTGTCGCCCCACTGATCGCGCGCGCCTAGAATGGCGACGATCAATGTCGTGCCATTCCGTTGCACGGCGCCGACGAAGCATTTTTGGGCGGCATGGGTATAGCCGGTTTTGCCGCCGAGGGCGCCGTCAAAATTCCACAACAAGCGATTATGGTTGCGCACGGAAATCCGCCGCGGCACGACTTTCTTGCGCACCACGGCCGTGGTGCTGACGGAGCTGAACTTAGTTTGGACGATCTCGCGAAAAGTCGCGTTTTTCATCGCGTAGCGAAATATGATGGCCAGATCTTTCGCACTCGAATAGTGATCCGCCGCCGTGAGGCCGTGGGGATTGGTAAAATTGCTGTTGGTGGCGCCGATGTCGTGCGCTTTCTTGGTCATCAGCTCGGCAAATCGCTCCACAGAGCCGGCAATGCCTTCAGCCAAGACCATGCTGGCATCATTGGCCGATGCCAGCATAATTCCATAAAGCAATTCTTGAATGCTTACGGATTGACCGGGCCGCAAATAAAGCTTTGATGCGGGAACGCGGGTCGCTTCTTTGGAAACCGGCAAGGTTTCTTGGAAACTTCGACCGCTTTCCAAGGTCAGGATCGCCGTTATAACTTTAGTTGTACTCGCCGGCGGTAGGCGAAGATCGGGCTCTTTTTGATAGAGGATTTTACCCGTCGCCGCGTCCATCAAGACCGCGGCGCGGGCTGTTAGATCTTCATCGGGGGCAAAAGCCCAAGTGGAATCGACAGGCGTGGTAGAAAAGACAATGGCGAGAACCAAACCAAACAAAATCGATTCGCGAAAACCCAGCAAAGTTGCCAATCTCCATAACATTCTAAATAGACCTGCTCAGCGTAAAATTAAGAAATAAAAATAAAATTGCCCGATTCTAACACGCTTTTATATTTAAGAATAGTATTACTTGATTTGATTCGCTTTGAGTGGCCGCTCAAGTTTGGACGGCAATTCGCATCGGAATTAAACCACTCCCGATTGCCCAACGAGCAATATTGGCGGGCACGCGACGGCGGGTAGAGTAAATTGGCTAACGACTTTTCTCCAACCAGTCGGCTATTTCTTTGTCGGAGTCACGCCTTGGCGCGAAAGATCACGGTCAGCGCCGGCGCTGGTGCGCGCCTGTTCACCCAAAGCTTCGCGGCGGATTCGGTCTTGGCAAACTTCACAGATGCCGCCTTTCAAATTCTCACTCTCCTTAGCGCACACCATGCATCTTTTTTTTGTTTCAGTCATAAGCGTTGCCTTTCCGCGCTTGTTCCGTTCGCTCAATCGACCAGCTTGATCTGCTTGGGATGTTCGAGGATTACCTCCAAACCGTATTGCGGGTGATCTTTAATAAATCCGGTCAATTCCACTTCGCGGTTTTCAAAATTTTTGGGCTGCTGCTTACTTTTTTCGAAAAGCTCGGTGACGGAGCCAAAAATCACCGCCGTCAGGGCTTCGCGTGAAGGTCCGA
>JBEVIO010000298.1:0-10413 GCA_040510635.1 Binatia bacterium
CGGTCAAGCATGGTCGAGAGCTGCGCAAACGTGATCGCATCGCGGGAAAACTCGCGGGTCGATCCGCGCCGAACGATAACCTCCTCGATCGTGTCCTGAGGAAGCTCTCCATTGCTTAAAAGCTGCAAAGGAAAAATCTGCGCGTCGCCGTTTTCATCTTTTGTTCTTTCACCTTCCGCATTTTTCGTTCCCTCGCGCCACAACCTAACTTCCCGTTCGCCTTCCAACGATGACGCCTCGTGCACCGCTCGCATGGCTGGGTAATCGACCTCGGTTTTCGACAGCGGCGTAGTTTCCAACACCAGCAGTGGCATCGGCGGAGACGGACCGATCTTCGTTGCCGATGAATAGCCCAGCGTCACGAGCGAAAGCGGCGCCTCGCGCTGGCTGTTCAGACCCAAAAGCCGATTCACTATCGCATCGACAAAACCGAGAATTACCTTTGCCGGAATCTTGCGAGCAACCGTAGCTGACAAAAGGTTGGCGAGGATCGTGCCGTTGTCCCAAAAACAATGGCGATAAGCGCGATCCTGGTACTTCCAGGCATTGCGCCAAAACGTGGACGCGCTGATGATCACACACGGCGCGTTCACGATTGAGGATTCTTCGCCGCTGCCATCCACTAACAATGAACGAAAATCTCCGGCGCGCAATTTCCGCAGAGCGAAATCCTGCGGGCTGAAATGATAGACGCCAGCTTCGAGATCGGCGAGATCGCCGCAGACAAGATAAAGATCGATGTGATAGAGCGCGCCCGTGCAGGCCGCCGCGCGAAAGAGCATCTCGCCTCCCGGATAAGCTCTTCGCCGGGTGACTCCGGCGGAAAGAAATAGAATTTCCGCGAGCGATTGGCGCGTGGGAGTCGCGGCAGTTTCCACCGCGCCGCTCACTATGGCCGAAAGCGCGGGCACTCCCGAAGACGATAAATGTTCCGGCAAAGGAATCGGTTCGAGCGCCGAGTAAATTTTTAAAGGAATCGGCTGGTTGTCAAAGTCCAAATAGTGCGGGCTCGTTCGAACGCTTTGGTAAGAATGTTTCGTGCTGTTATGATACGCCCAGGCCGCACCGGTCTCTCGATTCTTCATCGTACTCCTTGCCATTCTACGATAACTATTATCACTCGCAAGCATCCGCCACTAGCGGTTTTTTGCGTTCGTGCCCGAGGCATTTTAGTTTTTCTGCGCATCTCGTTATAATTGTCTCGAACTATTGCCCATGAAAAAGCTCCTCGTCTTTCAGCATGTGCCGCACGAGATCTTAGGCACTCTCAATCCGCTTTTGAAGCGCGCCGGATTTCGCATCCGCTATGTGAATTTCGCGCGCCATCCGGATGCCGAGCCTAGCCTGAATGGATACGACGGCCTGGTCGTTTTAGGCGGACCGATGAGCGTCAACGACACCGGGCGGCTAGCGCATCTGACGATCGAAATGAAATTGATCGAAGCGGCGATGAAAAAAAATCTGCCGGTGCTGGGGATCTGTCTGGGCGCGCAATTGATCGCGAAAACTCTCGGCGCCGACGTCTACGCGAACCAGGAAAAGGAAATCGGCTGGTACGACGTCTCGCCGACCGATCACGCGGAGAACGATCCGCTACTGATGATGTTTCAAACAACGGAGAAAATCTTTCAGTGGCACGGCGAGACCTTCGATATCCCCAAAAGCACTCGCCATCTCGCCTTTTCTTCCCTGTGCGCCAACCAGGCGTTTCGTTACGGCAACAACGTCTACGGCTTTCAGTTTCATCTGGAAGTCGACGAGCCGATGATTCATCGCTGGCTGCGAGTCGCCGAGAACCGTAAAGAAATCGCGGCGCTCGGCGGAACGATCGATCCCGAGCGCATTCACCGCGATACGCCGGAGCACATAGCGCGACTCCACGAGCTGAGCGCGCGCGTTTTCGGCGAGTTCATCAACCTATTTGGCATCGAAAAGAAATATCGCCATCATCCGTCACGATAACCCAAGCGTGTAACGATCATGGAGGTTGAAATACCGGCGGACCTCGGCTAGGTTCAGCGGGCGCAACGGCGAGAATACATTATGGATTGGTGGCTGTGGATCCTACTGGGTCTTCTACTTTTCCTCGCGGAGCTTACGACTCCGGGCGGCTTTTATATATTTTTCTTCGGCATCGGCGCCGTTATCGTCGGCATCCTGGTCGGCTTTCAAGCCGCAGGCCCTCCCTGGTTTCAATTTATCTTATTCTCAGCCATCTCGGTACTTTGCCTTTGGCTCTTCCGTGAAAAATTGCTGCAGTTGACGCGCGGCCCCCTTTCGGACAACGTCGGCAGCCTGGTGGGCGAAGTCGCCGTGCCCCTTGAAGACATTTCGGTGAACAGCGTGGGTAAAGCAGAATTGCACGGCACGTCGTGGAACACGCGCAATATCGGGGATAAGCCTCTCGCGCGCGGTCAGCGCTGCAGAGTTGAGCGCGTCGAAGGTCTGATGATTTTCGTGCGCGCCGAATCAAACTGAAACGGAGACAAGTATGGGCGGATTTATCGTCGTCATCGTTCTCGCCTTTCTCGTCATCATCATCGTGGCCAAGACCGCTGTCGTGGTGCCGCAGCAGAGCGCCTTCGTCGTCGAGCGTTTGGGGAAGTATAGCGGTACCCTGGGCGCCGGTTTTCATATCCTCGTCCCTTTTCTCGATGTGATTCGTTACAAGCACTCCCTCAAGGAACAGGCGATCGATATCCCGCCGCAGGTTTGCATCACGCGCGATAATGTCCAGGTCTCGGTCGACGGCGTGCTCTACCAAAAAGTTTTAAATCCAGAGCGGGCTTCTTACGGCATCGGCGACTACATTTTCGGCATCACGCAGCTTGCCCAAACCACGTTGCGCAGCGAGCTTGGCAAGATCGAGCTCGACCGTACTTTCGAGGAGCGCACCAACATCAATACCCAGGTGGTCAGCGAATTGGACAAAGCGTCGGAGCCCTGGGGCATCAAAGTAATGCGCTACGAGATTAAGAATATTACGCCGCCTCAAGATATTCTCGCCGCGATGGAAAAACAGATGCGCGCCGAGCGCGAGAAACGCGCACTGATCCTGACTTCAGAAGGCCAGAGAGACGCCGCCATCAACAGCGCGGAAGGCGAGAAGCAGCAGGCGATTAAAGCCTCGGAAGGAAAGAAGCAACAGCAAATCAACGAAGCCGAAGGACAGGCCGCGGCGATCCTCGCGATCGCCGATGCGACCTCCAGCGGGATCAGAAAAGTCGCCGAAGCGATCCAGCAGCCCGGCGGTTTCGAGGCGGTGCAACTACGCGTAGCGGAAAATTATCTCACCGAATTCGGCAAACTGGCTCAAGCCGGCAATACGCTAATTTTACCGGCGACCCTGAGCGACGTCGGCTCAATGATTTCCCTGGCGATGAATGTTATCAAGCAGCAAAGAAATCCCGCCGACGGCGCCGTTCGATCTTAGCGACTCCGCCTTTCCGATCCAGCCGAATTATCTCGGCTAACCGAGCGTGCCCAACGCTAACTTTTTGGCGGGCCGATCCGATATTCCCTCACGTGCGGGAAGCGGACGGCCAAAAGCGCCACGATGGCAAGAATCGCCACGGCCCCGGTGGTGGCAGCGAATTCCGTGCCGATCGCCGCGGCCAGAGCACCGAGTTGGAATTGACCTAACTGCGGTCCGCTGTTGGTAAAGATACTATTGATCGAAGACATGCGCCCGCGCAAATCATCGGGCGTGCTCAACTGATTGATCGTCGAGCGCAAAATCGCGCTGATCGTATCGCCGATTCCGGCGCCGACCAGAAGCGCGATCGACAGCCAAAACCAATGCGATTGGGCGAAGCAGAGCAGGCACACGCCGTAGATCGTCACGCCGAAAAGAATCCAGCGCCCGGCCCGGCGCGCCGGTCCCCACAGGCTGAACGCCAATGCACCAATCAACGAGCCGGCCGCGCTGGCCGCATACAGCAGGCCCAAGCCCCGCGGCCCAACGGTAAGAATATCGCGCGCATAAATGGGAAAGAGCGAGCGCATCGTGCCGAAAATATTCGCGCCAAAATCCATCATCAGAAACGGAAAAATGACGGCGTGGCCCCAGACAAAACTAAAGCCCGCGCGCAGCGACTCCAGAGTAATCGTGCGCCAGCCTCCCCGCTCCGGCAACTGGGTGCGAATTAATGCCAGCGCCCCGAGCATCACCAGCCAAGAGAACGCGTCTACGGCGTAGCAGAGCGCGGGACCGGCGAACGCTAAGACGACGCCGGCGATCGACGGTCCGGCGATGGTGGCGATCTGGCGTTGGGTGCTGAAGATCGCCAAGGCGCGCGATAGATCTTCCGCCGGCACGAGGTTGGTGACGATCGCCTGGCGCGACGGCACCTCGAGGGAGCTGAAAAACGCCAAGAACACCGTCACGCCGTAAAGTTTCAACGGCGTCACGTTGCCGGCCACCGTTATCAACGCGAGCGATCCTGAAACAAAAAATAAACTCCCTTGCGTGACCATCATCAACTTGCGCCGATTCATCGCGTCGGCGAGCAAACCGCCGAACAGGAGAATAATCATTTGCGGCCCGGCGCGGACCAGGCCGATCAGACCGATCTGCAGCGGCGAATTTGTAAGCTCATAAATTTGCCACGCCATCGCCACTTGAGTGAACTGGCTGCCCACGCTGGAAAGCAGCAGCCCGGTCCAAAACAGGCGAAAATCGCGGTGCCTGAGCGGGGAAAGAAGCTGACCCTTGTTTGAAGCCGGTGGTTTCATGATGCCAAACACATTGGATCACCGCTTAATCCGCAGAACATCCGAGACGACTGCAACGTCTTAAACGATTGGAACCAAGAATTCATGTTTGGCAGGTCGGACAATAAAACGCGCTGCGGTTGCCGATCGCCACCCGCTTGATCACGCTCGGACAACCCCGGCAGCGCTCGCCGTCGCGGTCGTAGACCCGTAAATGATTCTGAAACTCGCCGGATTTATCGTCGCCATCGCGATAGTCGGAAAACGACGTGCCGCACCAGCGAATCGCGTCGCCGAGCAGCTTGGGAATGAGTTGCGCGAGCACCTGAACCTGCTTGCGCGTTAAGCGATGCGCGCGCGTGGTTGGCTTGATGCCAGCCAAGGCGAGAATCTCATTCGCATAGATATTGCCCAGCCCGGCGATAATCTGTTGATCGAGGAGCAAGTCGCGAATACGGCGCTCGGATGCGCGTGTGAAGCGAAACAGGTAACGCGCGCTTAGGGCGGGATCGAAGGGATCTAGACCGATCCGGTGGAGCTGCGGCAACTCAAGCAAAGCCTGCCTTTTTGTCACCAGCGACAAACCGAAGCGGCGCGGGTCGTGATAGCGCAACTCGGCGCCATCGTCGAGATGGACGATGATATGATCATGCTTTTTTCGTGCCGTGCTCGGCGCGACGCAGATTAGTTTGCCCGACATGCCAAGATGAAAAACCCAGACCATGTCGCCCGACAAATCGAACAGGATGTATTTGGCGATTCGCGTGATCGCGTCGATCCGTTTTCCCGCCAGCGCCTTAAGCCTCTTCTCGTCCACCGGCAGCCGCAAGCGCGGCTCCAACACGCGCACCTGGCGAATGGTTCGGCCTACGAGATGGGGCCGCAAGCTGCGGCAAACGGTTTCGACTTCGGGCAGTTCGGGCATAAAGTCAGTGTTCCGCGTTCAGTATTTCGTTGTCGCCGGAAAAGAAAAACTGGTCGTGCGCTGCATGAGCGAGGCGGATGAATTCATCGACACTGAGGGTCTCACCGCGCCGGCGCGGATCTATTTCTTGCGAACGAAGAAAATCTTCAACCGTGCCTCGCTTATGCTTGGAAAAGGCCGCGAGCGCATTGCCGAGCGTCTTGCGCCGCTGGGCGAACGCCGCGCGCACCAAAGCGCGCAGCACCGGCCATTGATCGATCTCAAGCCGCGCCTCTGGAAAAAGCTCGATCTTAAGCACGGTCGAACGTACCTTCGGGCGCGGGAAAAAGGCCTCCGGCGAAACGGGAACTTTTCCGGTTATCCGGCCGTGAACCTGGCATAAAATCGACAGCGTGCCGTAATCTTTCGTGCCCGGGCCGCTGACAATTCGATCGGCGACCTCTTTTTGAACCATCAGAACCAAGCAGGAAAAATGCTCGCGCCATTCGAAGATCCGAAACAAGACCTGGGTGGCAATATTGTAGGGCAGGTTACCGGCGAGCTTAATTTTCTTCCCGGCCAAAATTTCCGCCAACGAAATTTGCAAAATATCGTCCTGGATCAGATGTAGCTTCGGATCGGCGCCGAGCGCGCTGGCGCGCAGACGCTCGACCAGCAGAGGATCGATTTCGACCGCCCAGACTTGGCCTGCGTGCTCGAGCAGACGCCGAGTCAGAAACCCCAAGCCGGGGCCGATTTCGATGATCTCGTCCGCCGCCGAAAGAGCGAGCAGTCGAATAATCGAATCGATCACGCGCTCATGAATTAAGAAATTTTGTCCCCGGCTCTTGCGCGGTTTGAAATTCGATTCGCGCAGCGCCGCGCGAACTTCTTCGTAAAGGGTCGCCATACCCTTGAGCCTTTTGAAATCGAATCGATTGAAATACAATTAGAGCGTCAAGTCGGCGTCGGCGTTGAGCTGATAATCATCACGTCGCCCGCGTTGGAGGGCATGATATCCAGCCAGAGCGATCATCGCGCCGTTATCCGTGCAGAACTTCGGCGCGGGATAGAAGACCTGCACATCTGCACCATCCGCTTTCTCTTTCATGCTGGCGCGCAGCCGGCTGTTGGCGGCGACGCCGCCGGACAGCACGATGCGTTTGACGCCGTTGGCCAACGCCGCGCGGATCGCCGGCTCTACCAACATATCGACCACCGCTTCCTGAAAGCTTGCGGCGACGTCGGCTTTTTGTCCTTCCGTCTGCTCCTTGCCTCGAGTCTTTAGGTAATGCCACACCGCGGTCTTAATCCCGCTGAAGCTAAACTCATAAGCGCTCTTGTGCAGGCGCGCGCGCGGGAAACGAATGGCCTTGGCGTCGCCGCTTTGCGCCAGTTGGTCGATAATCCGTCCCCCCGGATAGCCCAGCCCCATCATCTTGGCCACCTTGTCGAAGGCCTCGCCTGCCGCGTCGTCGCGTGTGCCGCCCAGGTGAACGTAGTCGCCGACGCCGCTCACGCGATAGAGCAGGGTATGCCCGCCGGACGCGAGCAAGGCGATATAAGGAAACGGAACTTCCTGTTCTAGATGGATCGCCAGCAAATGGGCTTCGAGATGATTGACGCCAACGTACGGAATGCCCGAGCGAAACGACATGCCCTTGACTAGAGAAAGTCCGACGAGCAAAGACCCGACCAGCCCGGGCCCGTACGTGACGGCCATGCCGTCCAGATCTTGCAATCTCACATTGGCTTTTTGTAGGGCGCCGTCGACGATCGGCAAAATGGTTTTGATATGCTGGCGCGAAGCGAGCTCCGGCACCACGCCGCCATAGGGACCATGCACCTGGTCTTGTGAAGAGACCACGTTGGCGAGAATCGTCCGTCCGTCTCGCAACACGGCCGCAGCGGTGTCATCGCAGGAAGTTTCCACACCGAGAATTAACATTGGGGAGCGCGCTATTTGTTAACCGATTGCGGGTCTGCTTGCAAACGACTCAAGCCGTCGGCGGCGGTACGATTGCCGGAATTAAAACGCAGGGATTGCGCGTAGCTCGCTTCTGCCCGCTGCACCTGGCCCAGCGCCCGATAGTTGTCGCCGCGCAGCGCCTGCACCTCGGCCATCCAGAAGGGCTCCGAGCGTAACCGTGATTCAGCAATATCGAGAAAATTAAGTGACTCCCGGTATCGGCCCAAACGGTATTGCGCCTTGGCTAAATAAAAATACCCATAGGGGTTGGTGGAGTCGATCACGATGGTTCTTTCCAAGCGCGCGAGCGCCTTGGCGGCTTCGCCGGCGTCGAGCAGCTTGCTGCCTTCATCGGTGAGCCGCAACGACGCCGCACGTTGCGGCGAAATGCCGGGAGTAATTTTGGCGAGCAATGAGCTATCGTCCGGCAACGGCGCCGGCGCTGACTCCGGCGCAGCCGAACTCTCCGCCGGGCTCGATGGGCGGGAGGAGTCTTTACTCTCCCTGCCAGGGATATTTGGCACGGGCGGCTTGGACTTCAAGTCCTGCTCGCGAATTCTGCCTTCCTGGGGCAGCGGCTTGCGCGCCGCTTCGGGCGGCGGTAAGGGAGCCGGCGGCGGTGCCGGCGGCAATCGCGGTGCCGGAATGTTGCCATTGTTCGGCGGCAAAGGCCTACGGTACGGCGACGGCGCGCAGCCGTAAGCGCCCAGAGCGAGCGCGATGACGCCAAAAAGTATTTGGCGAGCGACAGAAGCCATAACCTGGGAAATTTTTACAGCGCCTCCGCGGGCGCGCGAGTTTGCACTGCGGGCGGACAAGGAGCGCTTCCCACTCCGTCATCCTGTCCCGGCGCGCAATTCCCTGGAACATCTTCGCCGGGCAACGGCGCCGGCGCGATGAAGTCGGTTACCGGCATGTTGGCCGTGGCGTTTTTCATAAATTCGGTCCAGATCGGCAGGGCCGCTTCCGCGCCCGATAGATTGAGCTTGCTCTGACCATCGAAGCCGACCCACACGACCGCGAGCAAGTCTGGCGTATAACCGACAAACCAGGCGTCTTTGTAATCATTCGTCGTGCCGGTTTTGCCGGCCGCCGGCCGGGTAAATCCCCACCGCCGAGCCATCGCAGCGGTGCCCCGATCCACCACGCCCTTGAGCAGCTCGTTCATCATGTAAGCCATCTGCGGACTTAGGACCTGTTCATTGCGAACATCGCGCTTCTCTAGTAATTGGGCATTTTGATCGATCACGTTTCTGACCGCCAGCGGTCGAGAGCGCACGCCACCGTTGGCCAAGGTGGAAAACGCGACCGCGACTTCCAACGGCGTCACCTCGGCGGCGCCCAACGCAAGTGAAGGCACCGCCGGCAGCGGGCTTTGAATGCCCAAGCGTTTTGCGAGTTCGCGCACGCGCCGGATGCCGACGTCCTGAGCCACGCGGCTGGTCGCGGAATTGAGCGAGTTTTCCAAGGCGCGGCGAAACGTCACCGCGCCGAAGTATTGGTTGTTATAGTTACTCGGTTGCCAGTCCCGGCCATCATAGTTCCAGGTGAACTGGCTGTCGTTGATGATCGTTTCGGGCGTATACTTAACGCCGCTCTGCCCGCCGTACATCAGCGCCGCCAAATAGACGAACGGCTTGAAAACCGAACCCGGCTGGCGCCGGGCTTGAAACACCCGATTGAATTGCGACTTGGGATAATTGCGACCGCCGACCATCGCCTTGATCTCACCGGTTTGAGGCCGCAACACGACGATCGCCCCCTCCAAGCTGTCGTCGCCCTTGCGGCGCAACGCCGGGTGAGCCGCTTCGAGCTTTTTAAGCCCTTCCACCAGCGCCCGCTCGGCGATTCGTTGAATGTTCAGGTCGAGACTGCTGTAGATCCGCAGCCCTTCTTTGGTCAGCACCGCGTTGGAGTAATTTTCCTCGAGCTCGCGGCGCAAATAATCCACATAGAACGGCGCGTCATTGGTCACTTTCACCAAGGCCCGCTGGGGAAGTTTTTCGCGCATGGCGAAATCGTATTGCCGAGGCGTGATGATCCGATCATCGAGCAATTTGGCCAATACGACGTTGCGCCGGCGAGTCGCCGCTTCGGCGCTGCGATAGGGCGACAAGCGATTGGGCGCGCGAATCAGTCCCGCCAATAGCGCCGACTCGCCCACCGTCAAATCCGAGAGCGGTTTGGAAAAATAAAACTGCGCGGCCTCCCACACGCCGAAAATGCCTTGGGAACCGCGTTGGCCCAGATAGATTTCATTGAGATAGTTTTCGAGGATCATCTCCTTGGAATATTTTCGCTCCGCGATCAAGGCCATGACGGCCTCGGGAATTTTGCGACTGATCGTGCGCTCGTCGGTCAGAAAAAAATTTTTCACCAACTGCTGGGTGAGCGTGCTGCCGCCCTGCTGAAAGCTCATGCTGCGCAGATTCACCCACATGGCGCGTAGGATGCCGATCGGATCGATGCCGTGATGGCTGTAAAAGCGCTCGTCTTCCACCGCCAACACCGACTTCACGAGCAGCGGCGGCACTTCGGATAGCTTGACGACTTTGCGTTCCTGCCAAATGCGCTCGTAAAGACCGGTCACCAGCTCGGGCTCGAGTTCCAGGGAAAACATTTCTTTGCCGGTCGCCATGCTTTCGATGCGGCGAACGATAGTGCCCTGAAGCGAGATGCGCACGGGAATGCCTTTGAAATGCTCGGTCGGAAACTCGAAATCATGAAGATAGATTTCGATGAGATTGTCGGCTTTGGCGATCCGGTATTCTCCCTTGGATTTCGGTTCGGCGGGGCTTTCGAAATAGCCGAGGCGACGCAATTTCTC
>JBEVIO010000299.1:0-4043 GCA_040510635.1 Binatia bacterium
ACGCTGATTGAAAACCTGGTCAAACGGAAGGTGGACCGCAAATGCCTGGACGTGAAACCGAGCGAAGCGGCGGCACACGGCATGATCCAACGCGACATCGCGATCAAAGAAGGCGTCGACTCGGACACCGCCCGCAACATCGTGAAGCTGATCAAGGACAAAAAGCTCAAGGTCCAGTCGGCGATCCAAGAAAGCCAGGTGCGTGTCACTGGCAAGAAGATCGACGATTTGCAGGAAGTGATTCAGTTGTTGCGCGCCAGCCAGATAGCCATTCCGTTGCAGTTCATCAACATGCAGCGTTGATGCTTGGAACAGTCCACTTAATTAGGGGGAACGAGTGATGGAAAAGATCAAAAAGTCCGATGAGGAATGGAAGAAGGAACTTACCGACGAACAGTTTCAAGTTTGCCGTCAGAAGGGCACCGAACGCGCGTTTACCGGCAAATATTGGGATAACCACGAAAAGGGGATGTATCGCTGCGCTTGCTGTGGCAACGAGCTGTTTAGCTCCGACGCCAAATTCGAGTCCGGCACCGGCTGGCCAAGCTTTTGGCAACCGGTAGCGCAAGAGAACGTCGAGACCGAAGAGGACAACAGTTTTTTGATGCGGCGCACCGAAGCGATGTGCAGTAAGTGCGGCGCCCATCTCGGTCATGTGTTCGACGACGGCCCAAAGCCGACCAATCTTCGTTACTGCATCAACTCCGCGTCGCTGAAATTTGACAAAACGAAATAAACCTAGAAGTAAGAGTTTAAAACGTTCAAGTCGTTCAGCCGAACCTCCTCACCGGTTGCACGTTTTGAATTGTTTGAACGGATGGAACCCGCAGAAGGAAAATGGAATATACAACTCTCGGACGAACCGGATTGAAAGTGAGCGTGGCGGGGCTTGGCTGCGGCGGGCCGAGCCGGCTCGGGATGCGCAATGATCCGCAGACCGCGAGTAACGCCATTGCGCTAGTCAAGCTGGCGATGGATCTTGGCGTCAACTTCATCGACACAGCGCAAACCTACGGCACCGAGCCGATCGTCGGCAAGGCCATCGCCGGCGTGCCGCGCGATCGTTTGGTGATTTCCACGAAAAAAACCCTGCCGGCGGAAGATCATCCAGATCCTGGAGCAGAAGTGGTCAAGGGACTTGAGCAGAGCCTGAAATTGATCGGCACCGACTATATCGACGTTTATCATCTGCACGGCGTTGAGCCGAAAGATTATGAATTTGCCAAAAAACGGCTGATGCCCGTGATGCGGCGCTTGAAAGAGCAAGGCAAGATTCGCTTTATCGGCGTTACCGAAGGATTCGTTCCCGACCCGTCGCACACCATGCTGCAGGAAAGCCTCAAGGAAAATCTCTGGGACGTGGTGATGGTCGGCTTCAGCCTGCTCAATCCGTCGGCGCGCAAAACGTTATGGCCGCTGACGAAACAATACGGCGTCGGCGTGCTCGACATGTTCGCTGTGCGACGCGCCTTGAGCCAGCCTGAGCGTTTAAAGGAAGTATGCGCCGAATTGGTGCGCAACGGCGCGATGGCCGGCGCAGCGGTCAACGAAGCCGATCCGCTGGGTTTTTTGCTGTGTGAAACCGACGCCTCATCGTTGCCGGAGGCGGCCTATCGGTTTTGCCGGCACGAGCAGGGCGTCGATCTAGTCCTCACTGGCACAGGAAATGTGGGGCATCTGAAAGAAAATCTCAGGGCCATTCTAAAACCGCCTCTTCCGAAACCCGCTCTCGACAAGCTTGAGAGATTGTTCGGCGGATTGGACTATCTGACCGGCAACTAGCGGTCCATTTCAATGATCGAGGATCGCCAATCGCGATCTTCCATGCTCGATCCTCAATTATCGCAACTTTATGCGCTTTGAAACAGTTTGGAATATTGCTCCCAGGAGGCGGGAGCGATACGGGCGGTTTGGAGATTTTCATTGACATGCGCGACTTGCTTCATGCCGATCAGCGCCGTGGCCACGCCGGGTGTCGAGCGGACAAACTGGAGCGCGCGCTGTCCGTCTGTCTGCAAGCCCTCGAAAGTCTCGTGAATCAGCTCCGGCAGGTTGCGGGTCAATTGTCCCTGCAGCACTGAAGCGCTGCACATGACGATGACCTCCAGCGCCTGGGCCGCTTCGAGCAGAGTCATGGCTTTTTCGCCGACTGGTTGATTGGCGCTCGAGAGGGCCTCGCTCATGCCGAGATTGAGCGGCAACTGAATTACTTTGAAATGGTGATTTTTGCCGCCGGCTTTTTCTGCCAAAGCGACGACTTGCGCGAGCGCGAGATAGTCCTTGGCCTCGGCCGGGTTGCGATAGGCGTTCCACGTGGCCGTTCCGTACATGCGAATCTTGCCGGCGGCGACCATTTGCTCCAAGGCTTCAAATGCTTTCACTAACCGCTCGTCGAACTCTTCGCGGGAGATCTTTCCCAACTGGCTTTCGGGGTTGTGCACGTAATAGATATCGACGCATTCGAGGTCGAGATTGCGCAGGCTGCAGTCCAGTTGATTCAATAAATAGCGCGGCGTCATGCAGTGGTAACCGCCGACGATATCCGGCGCGGCGGCGACCCCGGTGTCGATAAATGTCTTGGTAAAATAGCTGCGCGGATCGGTGGGCGGCGTGCCGTCAAACGGCAGAAAACCGCCTTTGGTCGCGATGATCACTTCGTCGCGGCCATAGCCCTTGGCGGTGAGCTCCTTCAATGCCGCGCCGATCGATCTTTCGCTTCTCTGACAGCGATAGTTGATAGCGCTGTCGATGACGTTGCACCCCGATTCGACGGCGCGAACGATCGCTTCACGGTATTGTCGGTCGGTGTCTTCGTCATGATTGCCGAGATAAGTGCCGAAGCCGATCGACGATATCGACAAGCCTTGGACTTGGTGAAAATGTTCCGGCGGAATCTCGCCGTCGAAGCGTTGCCGATAACGCTGCGTACCCGCCGCCGTCGCTGATCCTGGAAGTTTCATCGCGCCCCCTTTCCTTTACCGCCGCCGCTGAATAGCAGACCATCGAGGCCCAAAGTTCGGCCTGGGTTTGCCAATAGAAATATCACCATGGCGACAATAAATGTTTGCTGCTGAGCCAGGGTGGCGCCGCCTCGAGCCATGCCCGGACCAAAAAGATAGTTGACCAACATAAACAGTCCGATGATCGCAGCAAAACGAGTGCAGAAACCGAGCAATAAACACGCGCCGACAGCGATCTCGCCGATCATGACCAGATAACCGAAGAGTTCGTGGTGCGGCACGACGTAGTCAAGCAGGAACTTTTTATACCAAGAATAGATGTCCAGAGTGGCGAGATCACCGATTTGTCGTCCGATCCAGTCCCCTTTGGGGAAATCGCGCAGAAATTTTCGCACGCCTTGCTGGAGCATGTAGTATCCGACATAGATCCGCAGCACGGCGATGTACCAGAGATAAGTGCGTTCTTTAAGATTCATCCGTTGTTTCCTAGCGGCGAGACGGAGGTTTCGGCGCGTTCTGGCGCTCGGCTAGCGCCCCGCAAGTTTTATGCTCTTTGAAATCTGCCGGTCAAAAGTTGCGCAGCCAAAGTCATGGCGCCTCGAAGGGACGAATACGTAAAGTTAGAAAGAGTCTTTCATTTTCCTGACGGCGGCAAAAACAGACACGGGGTCGAGTCGAGTTGTTGCATGCGCCGCCTTTACGTGGGCCTGAATTTCCTTGCTGTCCCAGCGCAGAAAAGGATTGGTTTGTTTCTCTTCTTCGATCGTCGAAGGCACCGTGGAGGTGCCGCGCGCGCGCAAGCCTTGCACGCGCTCGAAGCGCGACGCCAGTTTGGGATTTTTGGGCTCTACCGACATGGCAAAGCGCAGATTGCTTTCGGTGTATTCGTGGCCGCAGTAAACTTTTGTATTATCGGGCAGCGCCATGAGCTTTTTGAGCGAGGCCTGCATCTGCTCCGGCGTGCCTTCGAAGAGTCGGCCGCAGCCCGCCGTGAACAGCGTGTCCCCGCAAAACAGATTGTTCTCGAAAAGATAGGCGATATGGCCGGTGGTGTGACCGGGAATGAAGAGAACGGCACCCTTT
>JBEVIO010000300.1:0-4936 GCA_040510635.1 Binatia bacterium
AATCGCTCAATTGCCATGGACTGATCAGGACCCAAAACAGGACGAGGCAAGCGCGGTTAAAGTTTTTCATCTGTTTCTGACCTCATTGGATTAGACCAACGGCGTGGACTTTTCTTTGAAACCAATTAACCACAAAAAACACGGAGCTGCCAGATAGGCAGTCGATAGCGCGGCAACGGCTCACTTAAGCTGACGAAAATCGTAGGTCAGGTTCAAGCCCCGGACGCCTTCGGGAAGACTGCCACGCAGCATATAGGTGCCGGAAAATTCCTGTTCCTTGTCCGGCTGAACCGTTACCGGCAAGAGAAAACCGCACTGGACAAAATCCAGATAATCGGCGATCGTGCTGGGCTCGACGAGATGGCCAATGCGCACGGTCATCGGCTGTTGGGTGCGGTTTTTGATTCTTAAGACGATCTCGAACAAATCGCCGGGCTGTACGACGAATTCATTCTTGGAAAGCATCACGTCCAAGTCCGGCGACTTGGACAAGTCGAGCTTGAGCGGAATTTTAACACCGGCTTGCCAATTCAAAAACACTCGCCACTCGTTCGCTTCTCTAATTAGCTCGAATATTTCTTGTCCTTCGCTCATTTCAAGAGAGCCTTCGTGCTGGCGCTTATCAAGCGCATCTAGGATTTGTCTGCGCTCGGTCGCTGGTAACGAGTTCAGCCGACGAGCATCCCAATTCAACAACAGCGGCGCGATTTTTTGCGGGTCGGGCACGCGGTACTTGATCGCTATGCGGACGCCGCGCGGCGATTTTTGCGCGTTCAATATCTCGACTTCGATAAATTCGCCGAGCTTTCTCGCTGCATCGAGTATGAAGCCGCTGTAAGGACCGCGTTGCTGAACGTAACGATTCACGTCACGCACGTTCCGGTCTTCGGCCGAAATGAACCGATAGGCGGCGACGAAATCGCGGGCATAGGTTGCGCGCAGATAACTGCGGACTACGAGCACCGTGTCATGGTTGTCGACCGCGCGCTCGGCCCCGGACAAATCTTTCGCCCCGCCAAACAGCTGCAAAACCGTCAAGAGTGAGAAGACAACCCTGGCGAGGCCGCGCTGCTTGTGACAGATCCAGTTCACAACAAATCCTTTCTCTATTTGACGACAAACTGCACGGTGTCAGTGGCATTTAACTCGGTGTTGTGATCGCCGGTGGTGACTCGGAGCTCTAGAGTGTGTTGGCCCGGCTTGATGCCATTCAAGGTTCCCTTGGCGCCTTTGAACATGCCCGCCATCTCGCCGTCGACGTAAGCATGAACATGCTCGCCGATCTTGCCCTTGGTCAGTTTGAACTCGAGCGGTACGGAGTCGCCCTTGATGACCTGGCCCGCTTTAGGAGAAACAATTTTGACGCTGGCGCCCTGAGCCGGCTTCAGAGCCGATTTCGCCGCCGTTTTCTCAGTCTGCTTGGTTGGCGTCTCCATGCTCTTCATGTGGTCGTGGCCCTCTTGAGCGACTGCGAAGAAACCCACGGACAAGAAGGCAGCGGCCAAATTCAAAAGTTTCATATTTCCCTCTTCAACCTATTTGACGATGAATTCAGTACGATCCTTGGCATCCAATTCCGTTTGATGATCAGCGGCGACGACACGCAGCTCCAATGTATGACGACCCGGCGTGATGCCATTCAAGGTTCCCTGTTGGCTTTCAAACATGCCCAATAATTCACCGTCGATGTACGCGTGCACGTGCGCGCCGCGCTTGCCCTTGGTTAAAGTGAATTTTAACGGCACTTTGTCGCCGGTGAATATTTGCTGCGGTGCAGGAGACAAAATCTTAACCCGAGCGCCTTCTGCGAGCATCAGCGGTTGAGCCGTGCCGGTGGCGGTCGTTGAGATGGCGGATCGATTCATCGTGGCGGCTTGGTGGACGGCATGAACTCCTGGTGGAAGCACGGTCAGCAAGCCCGTGGCGCTGAAAATTAGCAAACCCATAATACTTTCGACGGCGATTCTCCGCAATGATTTCCTGTTCTCCGATGGCTGGTTGTCGCCGGCGCGTGCGAGGCGTTTCAGCAGGGGTTTTGTCGCGAATAAATTCAACGCGCCTAATCCGAGCATAAGAACGAAAAATACTAGTTTGAGTATCAGAGTCTTTCCATAGTCGGTATTGACCAGTGTTTCGAAACCGCCGACGTGGATCCAGCTTTGATAGGTACCCGTGGCGATAATCAGCGCGACGCTGACAAGAGCGAGACGAGAGAAGCGATTGACGATTTCCGCACGCCACGAAGCGGCTTGTGGCCAGCGTTTGGCGGCGAGGAAAAGTACTCGGCAGAGAGCCATCAAACCGCCAGCCCAAAGCGCCGTCGCGATTGAATGGAGCGCGTCGGCGGCGATCGCCACGGCGGCGCCTTCGCGCAGCGCCGCGGCATGACTCATCAAACTGCGGCTTGCGACCAGCGGCAGGGCCAGTACCGCGAAGGTTCGAACGGCTTTGACACCGTTCGCCTTTTTCACAAAAGTCCAAACAATTAGAATCAATGCCGCACCGTAGGTTTCCCGTCCAAGCCAGACGTGACCGCTTTGCGTCATCGTAAGATAGCGCCAAAGCAACTCGAGCGATGGGATCGCGCGCTGAATTTTTGCGCCTTGCAAAAATAGAGCGATGAGCGCGATGCCAAGAAATGCGCTCAACGAGATTAAACCCCCATGCATGAGACTCGCGCGAAACGTCCGCGGCTCGCCGCCCGGCAATAAAAAACCGGCGGCGACGATCTGTCCAAGAAACAGCGCGAGAGCGATAAAACTCAATGCCGAGACAATAGCTTCGAGCGCGAGCATAGACGTGACTATTTACCGCCCGGGCTGAACGTGAAGTGCAGCGTGCCTTCCGTTATATGGGTATCGACGGAGAGTACTTGCCATTCGATGGTATAATTTCCGGCGCTTAAAGGCTTCAGGTCGATCGCGACGGTGTCATCGGCCAATTGACGTAATTTACCTTGGCCTACCACTTCGCCTTTGGCTCCCTTCACCGTAATCCGGCTAAACGCGAGTTCGATACCCTCGGTAAATTGGATCCGGACTTCGCGCGGCGATTCTTTCAAAGAGGCGCCGTCTGCCGGAGACACGATGATTGGGTAAGCGTGTCCGGAAGCGGGCTGAATCCGGGCACAAAACAGCACGGCCAGAGCGAGGTTAGCTGCGATTGAAAACTTGAAAGACATATGTCGCCTCGTAAGAACTCTTGTCGCTTTGCCCGGAGGATTGACGGACGTCTTCGTCAAACTTGACCCGGGCAAGATAGGTGTCCGGCGCACCCACCATGACGTGAACACGTCCCTGGCTATCGGTTTTCAGATCTTGCGCCGACGCCGCGCTGGTCATTTGGCCAACGACGGTCACTGACTGCTTTGCTGCCGGTTGGCCATTTAAAAACACTTGCAGGATCAGAGTGCCTTTCTCAGTCGTGCTGAAAGGATTGCTCACCGGGACGATCTCCAAAAGATTGTTCAGCGCAAAGGTTCTCTCGAAGCCTTTCGCCTTTTGTGCCTCGACGACCTTCGGATTGCCCAGCGCAACGAATGCCGATCTGGCGTTTCTCATCGTGCGCAGTTTGGGCCCGTCCCCTTGTTGCAGGCTTCGCTCCTGTCGAGCCAGCACGATATAAACGCCGTCTGTTTTTGGCGTGAACTGCGCCAGGTGAAAACCTTTCGGACCCTTGGGTCCGGTCTTCTCGGGATCTTCCCCGAGGTCGACAATTGTGTTGGTGAGATCGCTTATTTTTCCTGACGGATCGATAACGAGCAATTTCGTGTACTGCGCATCCCATTTGCCGGCGAGACGAAAACTTCCATGTTCGTTGGAGTGATTGCCGTGCATGAGCGCAATAGACACCGGCTGGCCCTTTTCGACGATCGGGTTGACCTGGATCCAGCCGTCGTGGCCATGGACTGAGCGCGGCAAGATTAGCGCCGCGCTGATCAACAAGAATATTTTTAATTTTAAACTTGTCATTGGTATCTCCGTAAACTTGTGCTGTCGAGATTGCTTCTCATTGAGATTTGTCAACGATGGTCAATGTGCAATCTCCATCAGTTACATGGGTGTGAATCGCCGTTGAAACCTCGTGACGTTCGGCGCCGAAGGCGCGATTATCTGCCCCGCTGTCGGTTAAGGTTAAATTGGGACAGAGCGCCTCAAGCGCGATGCTGAAACAGCGCTTCATAGACTCCCCTGGAAAACTACTTCGCGCGCGCCTGATGGCTTGAGGGCCTGGCAACAGCGCGCGTATTTGGAAATAACTGCTGATGTGAGGTCAGTTAGACTAGGGGAGGAGCCCGGCTCTGGAATGCTGTCGGGAAAGGATCGGCACCGCGGTCGCCGGCGTGGAAGAAGCTGAGAGGGCGGACTAGGATTGGCAGAGAAGCAGGAATAACTTGCGACGCCAAGCCGAGATGACATCGGTTTGCCGAGACTTGGAAGACGCAGTTCGAGTCTGCGGCAGAACGGTTGTTGCGATCGGTGGGCGCATGCTCATGATCAGCATCGTGTTGATGCGCTTGGGGAAACTGATCGAAAAAATGATGTACCTGATGGGGCGCGGAATAGAGTAAGAAAAACAGAAAAGACGCAGCCCAGAGAGCGGACGCGCTGCGTGTGAGGAGTGGCCGGGGACGATGAGCGACGGTTTTCATCAAAGACGACGACTAGCGCGATTCTATACAGGGCCCGGGAAACGATCAAGCGGTTTCTTGTCGACCGCCTTAGTAGTGCGTGGCGGTGATTTTCGCGCTGCGCGCAATCAAGATCAATTCCAACAAGAAAAACAGCGCCGCCGACGTCAGCACGATCGTCGCGGCGGAAGAGATGTCAAAAGAGAAGCTCAAAAACATCCCCGCGCCGCCGCAAAATGCGCCGAGCAGCGGCGAGACGATCAGCAGGGTTTGAAAACGCTGCGTCAAGTAGCGCGCGATTACCGG
>JBEVIO010000301.1:0-5715 GCA_040510635.1 Binatia bacterium
CACGGCAAATTCACGACGAGGGCTTAAATGGGCCAATACCATCTGCAAAAGCGACCGCGCGGCAGACTCCGGATTGGTTAGTGTCGCTGATGCTGTCATCGTAACCTCCTTCGCGCGAGGGAACAGCGCCAAGCCATTCAATCCAAAGAGCAAACCCCACGCCAAGGGTAGCTTCAGAGGCGATTGTCGGATCGTCGAGAAAAATTGAAAATGTTTTTTTAAAATCCCGGCATGTGCAATCTGAATTGGAGGATTCTAACTTCCACCGCAAGGCAGGCTCATACAGATCTGGCCCAGCGGCGCTACAATTTAAAAGGTTACCAACCGCGACGGAAGAACCGGAGCCCTACAAGTAAAGATTGTTGCGTAACGCAGCAAGTAAAAGAAGAGGGCGCAAAACAACTCTCGGACTCATTTGCGCCAGGATGCTAACAATTATTTTCTTTCCATAGTGTTGATAAAGCTGTTATCGATCAATTCGCTCAAAGAAATTTTTCCCTTGAGTCTGCCGCTTTCGATCTCTTGCTCCACAGTGGCGCTGATGCCGGCATCAAGGATTCGACCGTCGAGCGGAAAAGAGTCGCGGTATTCGTCATATCCGGCGGCTGCTTCGGCGGCGTCGAGTCCGACATATTTCCTAAGCGCTTTGATGCCGTCGTCGCGGTTCTCGCGCGTGTGCTTTACGCCGCGCTGATAGGCGCGCAAGAATCTCGCCGCTTGATCCTTTTCCTTGGCGAGCCACGCCTCGCGCGCAATGAAGCCGACGTTCGTCCAATGGGGATAGAGATCTTTTAGATCGAAGAGCTTGTTCATGCCGACGGCCTTGGCCCGTTCGGTCACCGGAAACCATAGAATCGTTGCATCGACGATACCGGTCGCCAGCGTGGTGAAGCGCGCCGGAGTCGCGCCGATTTGCAACATCGTGACGTCCCTCGGATCGACGCCGGACTGGCGCAGAGCCGAACGAGTGAGAAATTCGGAGAGCGAGCCGAAGCGGCTGATCGCAAACTTTTTCCCTTTGCCATCCTTTAGCGACTTCAACTTGGGGCTGCCATAAATTTGAAATGGCATCAGGTTAGAGATCGCCCAGAAGTTCTTGATGTCCACGCCGCTCGCCCTGGCGAGCACAGTCTCCGGTACCCCGCCGGCCATGATCTGCACGTCGCCGCCGATCATCGCTTGCAGATTCGTCGCGCCGGCATTGAACATGACGAGGAGCACGTCCAATCCCTCGTCCTTGAAGAAACCTTTGTCCTGAGTGAGGTAGATCGGCAGAAACGCGACGTTCACTGTCGATACGCCGACGACGATCCGAGCATCGGCTTGGGGAAGCTTAAGGAAGCCGACGATCATGAGAAGCGAAACCGCGAGCCACGCCTTCCGCCCATTCATGAGCTTATCCTCCTGCGCCGCAACTTAGGTTAGCTCAAGGCCCAGCGTCAAGCACAAACTCAACCCGTTCAATCCAAGATCCATCGTTTGACTCCAAACGTTCCTTTTCGATATTACGCCGGATGAGATCTGCCCATTAACAGGAGGAAGTATGTTTGGTCTTTTGACCGCGATTTTTATCGGCTTTATCGTCGGCGTGATTGCGAAGCTGATCATGCCCGGCAAGGAAAACATGGGATTCATCGTGACGACGTTGCTCGGTATCGCCGGTTCGATCGTCGCGACTTATGCCGGTCAGGCGGTGGGCTGGTATGAGGCTGGTCAAGGCGCCGGTTGGATCGCCTCGATTGTCGGCGCCTTTCTCTTGCTATGGATCTACCAGAAGTTCAAGAAATAAGAAGTCGCCAGGCGTTCAAGCGTTCGACGGCCAATCACGACAAACGACTGCATCTTAAAAGAAGCCGTCGCCGCCAGCGCGCAAATTTTTCAACAAAAAACTATTTCGGATACAGGCCCTGAAAGAACCCACTGTCTTCGAGTTGTTTGACGAAACGTAAATCCATGAACGACTCCGGCGCGTAATTTTTTGCGCGTGGGTCGCGCACCGCGACTTGATCCAAAACGAAGCGAATGCCGCCGACTGTGGCATAAGGAACCCGCTGCAGCTTCGGCGCATAGAAATCCACGGTCGCGGCAAGAATCGCCGGATCCTTGATGCCCGTATACTTGCTCGTGGTCTTCATTGCCAGGTCTCGGTTGTTCTTGTAGATCGCAATTGCCTCCACGTAAGCGCGCACGAATCTTTGCACGGTGTCCATGTTATCCTTGATATACGATTTCTTGGCGACGATCCCGACAAAGGGGAATTCCAATCCCATGGCGGCAAGATCCGCGATTTCTTTATAGCCCAGCTTTTTTGCCGCGTCGGTAAAGGGATCGGCGAGCGCGCCGGCGGCAATGCGCCCGGATGCGATACCGCCCATGATGCCGGCGTAATCTTCAAGTTGGATCAACGCGATGTCTCTTTCTGGCTGAAGTCCCGCCTTGCGGATCGCAAAACGCGCCGAGATGTCGGTGTTGGAACCATAACGGGTCACGCCGATCGATTTGCCTTTGAGCTCTTCCATCTTCGACACCGTGCCCATGATCACGATCGGCGTGGTGTTGAGCGCCACGGCGACAAACGTCACATCCATACCCGCGACCCCGGCGGCGAGCATCGCCGGGCCGCCCATCTGTGACATCTGGATCTCGCCGGACACAAGGGTTTGCGCCATGGTTGAGCCACTACGAATGTAAGCGACGTCGGTACGCAAGCCATTTTTTTCAAATAACCCGGCGTCACGGGCAATCCATAACACCGCATGCGGCCCGGACGTCGCAGCGTAGCCGGACATCACGCGCCTGGGCGTCTGGGCGGACGCCAACGGATGGCCGATTAAGAGCACTAGCAGCACGATTACGAATTGACTCATCGGGCCTCCTCAAACTTGATTCAACAAGGGTTCGGCAGTATAGGGGTATCCGGGAATTGAGGTCAACGGCAGGATTATCTGCGCTTTTAGCAAAGGAGTCACGCATGAGATTGAATCGTCTGACGCTGCATTTCGCCGCCGTTTTGCTGCTTACCCAAGCCGCGTCAGTTTCCGCCGCGAGTATCAACGTCGTCTGGACCAGCGAAGTCGGTCAGTTTGCTCCACTCTGGGTGACTAAAGAAGCTAAACTGTTTGAAAAGTACGGCAACAACGTTCAGCTAATTTTTATTCAGGGCGCTTCCTCCGCTGCCGCTGCGTTGAGTTCCGGCGACGCCCACGTCGGCATGTTTTCGCCCCAGGTCGTGATCTCGACGCCCCAACTCGACATGGTGATGTTTGGGCGGCTCGGCAACACCATGGACAACCGCGTTTACGCCCGTAAAGGCATCAAAAGCATCAAGGAAGTAAAGCGGGTGGCCATTAGTCGCTTCGGCAGCAACGCCGATTTCGCCGCCCGCTATTTGCTCCAACGCGAAGGCTTGCGGCCGGATCTCGACGTGGCGTTGTTGCAAGTCGGCAATCAATCGAACCGCATCGCCGCCGTCGAGACGAATAATGCCGATGCTGCGATGCTCACGCCGCCGATGACGCTAATGGCGCGGAAACTCGGCATGACGCTTTTGCTCGATGCTTCCAAGCTGAATATTCCCTACTCCAGCCTTTTCTTCGTATCGCGCCGGCCGTACTTGGTGAAAACCCGGCCGGAGCTGGTCAACTTCACCAAGGCGATGATCGAAGGCGTGGTTCTTTATAAGTCGAACAAAGAATTCGCCATGAAGGTGCTGGCAAAGTATATGAAAGTCCAGGATCGCGAAGTGCTGGAAGAAAACTTTAAAGAGTACGACTTTCCCCTGAAACCCTATCCGTCCCGAGAATATTTCGAGCTGCCGCTCCAGGAAGTCGGCAAGAAAGACCCCAAGGTGCTCAAAGAGAACCCCGAACGATATGTCGACATGTCGCTCGTAAAAGAACTCGATGACAGCGGCTTCATCGACAAACTGACGCGGGAATACAGAGTGAAGTGACCTCTGATAAATAACCAGAGGTCACTTCATCCCCAACGAGAGCGAGGGATCTCGACTCGAATACACGCAACAAACTAAGGAGGACAAACCATGGCAAGCGTACGAGGAGCGACGTTACTCGGCCCGGACAAACTCGAGGTCCGCGAATATCCGATGCCGGACATTCCCGCCGATGGCGGACTAATTAAGATAGAAATGGGCGGCGTGTGCGGCACCGACGTCAAGTATTTGCACGGCAAGCTCAAAGTCGATTATCCGATCATCCTTGGCCATGAAATTCTTGGCCGCATCGAAAAACTCGGTAAGAACGCCGCGGCAATTCACCATGTCAAAGAAGGCGACCGTGTCATACTCAAGGGCGCTCTCGGCTGCGGCCGCTGCGCCGACTGCCGGCGCAATAACCAGCGCTTTTGCCGGGAGCGCACCAACTATGGCGGACGGACCAAGTGCGATAAGCCGCCCCATCTGTTCGGCGGCTTTGCCGATTATCTTTACTTGGCGACCGATGTCCTGTGCACCAAGATCAGCGACGCGCTTCCTGCTGAAGCCGCCGCGCTGATCGGCTCGGTGATGGCCAACGGCTTCCAATGGGCGATCCGCCGCGGCGGCGTGAAGATGGGCGACTATGTTTTAATTCAAGGCCCCGGCCAACAGGGACTCTCGTGTACCTTTGCGTCCAAGCACGCCGGCGCGGCAAAAATTTTCATCACCGGTATCGGCCGCGACGAGCCCCGCTTGGAGCTGGCTAAGAAATTCGGCGCTACTCGAACCATCAATGTCGAGGAAGAAGATGTCGTCGAAGTCATCCGCAAAGAAACCAACGGCGAGATGTGTGACGTGGTGGTCGACGTTTCGGGCAACCCCAATGCGATTTTGAAATCGGTGGACTCCCTGCACCGTCAATCGACCATGGTCCTCGGCGGCTTGACCGGCGACACCACCGTTACACCGATGCTCATGGATAAACTCGTGTGGAATGAAATTAAGTTGCAAGGCTGCTTCACCGCCGATAACGACGCCACTGAAGCCGCTTTGCGCATCATCGAAGAGACCAAGTTTCCGGTCCAGGAAATGGTCAGCCATGTTTTCCCGTTGAACGAAATCGAGCACTGCATCCGCGCCATCGGCGGCGAAGTGCCGGGCACTTTCCCGACGAAGGCATTAATCAACCCAGCGCTCGGATGATCGAGGGGCTCAAAGGCAAAGTCGTTATCGTTACCGGCGGCGCTCACGGCATCGGCAAAGCCTACGGCCTCGGCTTCGCGCAAGCCGGCGCCCATGTCGTGATCGTCGATATCGATGAAGCCGCGGCCAAGCGCGCCGCCGCCGAGATTACCCAAGATTTTGCCGCGCCGGCGATGGCACTCAACACGGACGTTTCGGACGAAGCGTCGACGAAGCAAATGGCTGCGCGTGCCCTCGAGCGTTTTGGTCGGATCGACGTGCTGGTGAACAACGCCGCGGTTTTCTCCGTCGTGCCGATGAACCGCGGCAGGATCGAGACTATCGATCCCGAAGAATGGGACCGGCTGATGGCAGTAAATCTGCGCGGTCTTTTCTTTTGCTGTCGCGCCGTGTTGCCGACCATGCGCAAACAAAAATCCGGCAAGATCATCACCATCGCTTCGGGAACCGTTTTTGCCGGCGCGCCGGGCAGGATTCATTACGTGACATCGAAGGCTGCCACTATCGGTTTCACGCGCACGCTGGCGCGTGAAGTTGGCGATGATAATATCAATGTGAATTGTCTCGCGCCCGGCAAC
>JBEVIO010000302.1:0-4247 GCA_040510635.1 Binatia bacterium
CAGCAGCCCGGCGCCCTGCAAGATGACGTTGAAGGTGCATTTCAGGTTGCGGTCTAAAACTTCGTCTTGGGGCAGATCGCGATCTTTGAGATAGATCGGATGACGCTCGGCGATGGGCTGTTTCCATACGCCGCCGAGCGGGTAATGGCCCGGATAAGTGAGCGCCAGCACTTTGAATCCTTGTGCCGCGAGCACGCGCGCCAACCCGGGCCGCCCGTCGGGTGTCAGATCCATGATCTTTTCGCTGCCCGCGCCGCCGTGAAAGAAAACGAAAGCCCGATGCGAATCGATTTCTTTCTCCGGCGTGTATAACGTGCCGTGCATATCCCAGTCGTAACCGTTGCGCCGATAACGCGTCCAAGCATCGGTAGTGGCTATTTGAGTGGCGCCGTACGGCGGTTCGACCGCGAGCCATTCATCCCAGCTCAGCTTCAACAGCAAGTCGTTCGATTTTAAGCCGGTAAGAAATTTTTCGGTGGCGCTATTCATCGACATGCACCTTCCCCTTTTAACCTTTGGCTACGTAGTGGTCGAGGTAATACTTGGCGATTTCCCCTTTGGTCGCAAACCAGACATCGGGAAAACCCTTAGCGTAACGGATGCATTCTTCAAAAACGCCGATGATGTTCGGCCGCCCGCCGATGTGCGCGTGCACGAGACAATCGATGAGCTTGGGCGCGCCGGCTTGGCCTTCGGCATACAGGCAGTCGAAGGCTGCCTTGAAGCTGTCGAAATAAACTTGTGCGGGATTTTTGTGAGTGAACAGGAGGCTCAGGTCGTTGGCGTAATCCAATCGCGGCATGATGACGATCGGTTTGCCATTGACAAGCCGATGCTGCGGGATATCGGGTCCCGGCAGGTCACCGGTCCAGAAAATGCCTTCATCGACATAGTGACCGAAACTATACTCATTGATTCGATGGCCGGGACTGACCCAACCCACGGGGCGCTTACCGGTCACGGACCCGAGGGCGTCGAGAGTTCGCCGGATGAGTTTTTTCTCCGCCTCGGCATCCAATGAAGATAGCGCGGTGTCATTGACCCAGCCGTGGCCGACGATCTCATGGCCGCCGGCGTGAAGTTCCTTCAACGCATCGGGAAAGTCTTCCGCAATACGGCCGTTGGTGTCGATAGTGCCTTTGACGCCGTTGCGGTTTAGCACGTCCATGATGCGCCAGATGCCGGCTTTGCCGCCGTATTCGCCATAAGCAAGCGAGGCGTAGTCGGGTTTGCCGTCTTCGTTGCGGCGATACTGGGAGGATTTTTCAAAGGCCTCGAAGGCGACAAAAAAGCTGACGGCGATTTTTGCGTCGTTGGGCCACTTGATCGGTTTGAGTCTCATAGCTTTGTCCTTTCTAGGATTTTGGTGCGCCGAAAATATGGCGGAAAAGATCATTGTATTTGTTGAAGTCTTCGCCGGCGCTGATGTCGTCGATGACATAGTTTAGTTTGTCGATGCCTTGAGCCGTCGTCGCCACGCCGCGTCGGGTCGGCACGCGACCGAAGGAAGCGATGATCTTTTGACCTTCTTCGCCGAGCATGAAATCGATGTAGAGTCGGGCGGCGTTAGGATGAGCCGCTTTCGAGCCGACGCCGATCGGTTGAAACTTGGTAAAAACCGGATCCTGCGTAACCCAATCCACCGGCGCGCTCTTACGTTTGGCATCTTCGACATTGTGCAAATAGGTATTGAGGACGAGCGGAAACTCGCCTGCCGCCAGAAGGCTGGTCAGAATGGTCAGGCCGGAGTAAAGCTTGAATTCTTGAGCGCCGAGTTTTTTCATGTAGGCCAGGCCTTTTTCGTCTCCCATGCGTTTGACCTTCCAGGAAAACCATTCGGGCTTGGAATGATCCATGCCGATCTTGCCCTTCCATTTCGGATTCAACAATTCTTCATCGGACTTGGGCACCTCGTTGCGCTTGACCAGGCGCGTGTTGTAGCCGATCACGTTCGGCATCATGTAGACCGCCGCCCAATATCCGTCGGGATCGAAGAACGGTTTTTGGATATTTTTCACTTCGGGCGAAACATACTTGGCAAGCAAGTTCTTTCTTTTGAGAAAATAGGCTTGGGTCTCGGCGGACTGAACGACATCGAAGTCATACTTGCCGGCTTGCGCCTCGGCCATGATCTTGGTCAGCAAGCGTTCGCCGACGGCGCGAAACATGGAGGGTTGGATAAACGGATATTTGGCTTTAAAGGCGTCATTTAGTTTCTGCGCCTGGTCGACGGTCATCGAGGTGTAGATGACCAACGCGCCTTCTTTTTTGGCGCCTTGAATGAACGCCTCGTCGCTAGCGCGGACTTCGGCACTGATAATAATAAAAAGCATCGTCAGTGCCACGAAAAAAAATCCACGACTTACGCGCATGATCACACCTCGAAATAGAATCGAGGCGAATAGTATCAAGCGGCGGTAAAGAGCGTCAACCGGTTAGACCGAATAGGCAGATTTGTTCGCGTCGCGGCGGAGAAGGTCGCCGAATTAAATCAGCTCGGTGATCAATTTTCCGGGCATTTGCCGGTGGTGAGATGGGCTGCGAAATCGGCGGGAAAAAGTTTTAGTGCGCTCTCGATCGGCGGACCGGGCATTCCGATGAGGCTACAAAACCCTTTGCCTTTATTGAAGGCCAGTATTTTTCCGAACTGCTCTAAGATCGGCTGACCGCCTTGTCCCGCCTGGACTTTCTTTAGCATCATCGTCAGTGTGCTGGTCTCCATACGACAGGCGGGACATTGGCCGCAGGATTCCGCGGTGAAAAATTCCGAAATCTTCAAAACTTCTTCGACGATGCAGGTCCCTTCGGGGACCAAGCGAACGACGCCGCATCCGAGCGCCGAGCCGGCGTCGCGCATCGAGTTGGGATCGAGGGGCGTGTCGATCTTGTCGGCTGGCAGAAACGCCGACGACGGCGCGGCCGGCATGATCGCTTTTATTTTTTTGCCGCTTTTCATGCCGCCGCCGCATTCTTCGATTAGGTAACGCAACGGCATGCCGAACGGCAGCTCATAAACTCCTGGGCGATTGACATCATCGTTCAACGAAAAGATCATCGTCCCAGAACTCTCGGCCGTCCCGAACTTGCGATACCAGTCGGCGCCGCGCAAAACAATCGGCGCGACATTGGCGAGGGTTTCGACGTTGTTGACCAACGTTGGTTTACCGAACAAACCGACGGTGACGGGAAAGGGTGGTTTTTGCCGCGGCCAAGCTTTCTTTCCCTCGATGACTTCGATTACCGCCGTATCTTCTCCGGCGACGTAGTTATGCGGCGCAGCTGTGACTTCAATGTCCAGATCAAAACCGCGGCCGAGAATATTTTTTCCTAAGTAGCCGGCGTTTTTGGCCTCGGCAATCGCGTCATTGATGCTCTGGGTCGCAGCGTCGTATTGGGTATTGATATAGAGATAAATCTTCGTTGCGCCGATCGCATAGGCCCCGAGAAAGGCGCCCTCGAGCACCAAATGGGGTAAGTTCTCGAGCAATACTCGGTCTTTTTTGCTGCCCGGTTCGTCTTCGCCGCCGTTCACTACAAGGTAGCGCGGCTGCTCGGGGGCTTCGCGCGTGAATTGCCATTTTTTTCCGGTGGGAAAACCCGCGCCGCCGCGGCCGCGCAGACCGGCGTCCGAAACTATTTTGATGAGCTCTTCCGGAGATGCCTGGAGCGCTTTGCCGAGCGCCTCGTAGCCACCTCGACTGCGATAAGCGCTTAAGCTTTCTCTTCCCTCGGGCACACCGTGCGGGAAAAGGATGCCTTCCATGGACTAGAAAACCCCCGTGTCGAGAAGTTGATAGATCAACTCTTTCAGGGAAGAGTCGATCGTGTCGAGCCGCTGAACGTGCGGCCCGCCGGCCAGATGCTCGGTGATCTCGTCGAGGTCCTCCACCTTCACTTTTGCGTACCAGTTCTTTTCTGGGTAAAGCACGATGTTGGGACCTTCCTGGCAAGCGCCGAAGCACATATAGGACTTCACCTCGACATCGGTCAGCCCTTTATCGTCGATCCGTTTTTGCAGTTCCGTCATGAGCTGCTCCGAGCCACGCGATTTACAATCTATATTCTGGCAAACGAGACACACTCGACTCACGGGGTTTCTCCTTGTGTTCTACTTACTCGGGCGCAAACGGAGATGCAATAAGCCGACGGCCGGCCAAGTTAATTCATCTGTAACTGTGTTACCCAGTCTTTGCCATTTATAATTTCCGCCAGGACGCGTTCATCTTCCGTGGTCGGAAGAGCATCGC
>JBEVIO010000303.1:0-8629 GCA_040510635.1 Binatia bacterium
GAGCCGCTGAGTCCGGTGAAGACTACGAATCGGTCACGCGGTATGTTCAGGCTGATGTTTTTTAAATTATGCTCCTTGGCACCGACGATGGCGATGGCATTTGAATCCGCCGCTGCGGGCACGGCATGCCGTGTCTCTAGGTTTTTTTCCAGCACTGGCGTGAAAGGCGAGGTGTTATTTTTTAAATAGGGTCGCAAATAAACGCCGGTATACGATTGCTCGACTTTGGCGATTTGCTCGGGCGCGCCTTTCGCGATGATCTCACCGCCGGCGCCGCCGCCTTCCGGACCCAAGTCGATGATATGGTCGGCGCACTTCACCACTTCCATATTATGTTCGATGACGACGATCGAATGACCCTGGTCGATCAGCTCGTTGAAAGCCCAGAGCAGCCGCTCGATGTCATGAAAGTGGAGGCCCGTCGTCGGCTCATCGAAAATGAACAAGGTGCCGGCCTTTCTCGCCTTGGCCATGTGCGCGGCCAATTTCAAACGCTGCGATTCGCCGCCCGAGAGCGTCGTCAACGGCTGGCCCAAGCGGACATATTCCAGTCCGACGGCATGCAACGGCGCTAAACCATCTTTGATTTCCGCCGTGTCTTTAAAAAACTCCAGCGCTTCGGCAACGGTCAAATCGAGAATCTGGCGTATATTTTTACCGCGGTAGGCGACCTCCAGAACTTCTTCACGAAAGCGGCTGCCATGGCACTCGGGACAGGAGGTATACACGTCGGAGAGAAACTGCATCTCGACTTTTTCAAAACCCTCGCCGCGGCAAGTTTCACAGCGGCCGCCTTCGACGTTGAAAGAAAAAGTCGACGGCGTATAACTGCGCAGGCGCGACAAATCGGCACTGGCGAACAGCCGGCGAATGCCGTCGAACGCTTTCATGTAGGTCGCCGGGTTGGACCGCGGCGTGGTACCCACCGGCGATTGATCGACGAGCACGACTTCGGAGACTTTATCGATACCGTCGATTCTGGCGCAATCGGTTACATTCGCAGTGGGCGCTTCCTTGAGTTTTTTTACATTGCGGTACAAAACCTCGTCGACCAGGCTCGATTTCCCAGAGCCGGAAACACCGGTGATGCAGACAAGCATGCCCAGTGGGATGTCGACGTCGATATTTTTCAGATTGTTGGCGCGCGCGCCTTTGATCTTGATGGCGCGCTGCGCCAGCGGCTTGCGGTTGCGCGCCGGCAACGGAATCGTCTTGCGCTGGCTCAGATAAGCCGCCGTCAGAGACTCGTCGTTTTTAAGCAACTCTGGATAGGAACCCGCGAACATAATTTGGCCGCCTTGTTCGCCCGCCCTCGGTCCAAGATCGATGATGTGATCGCATTCCTTGATAATCTCGGGATCGTGCTCGACTACGACCACGGTATTCTGGTTGGCGCGCAAGCGCTGCAGGATCTCGACCAGACGGCGGCTGTCGCGCGGGTGCAGGCCGATGGACGGCTCGTCGAGCACGTAGAGCGTATTGACCAACGACGAGCCGATCGCGGTGGTGAGATCGACGCGTTCCAATTCGCCGCCGGAAAGCGTACGCGACTGGCGATCGAGGGTGAGATATTCCAAACCGACGCCGACGAGATAGGCCAAGCGCCGGCGAATTTCATCAAGGATGAGGCTCGCTACTTGATCCAGGGCACCGGCCGGCTTGAGCTCTTGAAAAAAACCCTGCGCCGCGCCGACGCTCATGGCGCTCACTTGCGCGATGTCTCTGCCTTCAATCCGATAATTCAGCGCGTCGGCTTTGAGGCGACTACCTTGGCATTCGGGGCACATCAAATAGGCGCGGTAGCGCGCCAGCAGCACGCGCACGTGCATGCGGTAGCTTTTGCGCTCCAGGCGGCGAAACCAGCCGCGGATGCCTTTGTATTCGCCGGCGCCTTCGATAACGAGAGTTTTTTGCTTGTCGGTCAATTCGCCCCAGGGTTTTTTCGTCGGAACATTTTTGCGCTCGCAGAAATCGAGCAAGCGGCGAGTGCGGCGCGTCCGATTGAGCCACGGCTTGATCGCGCCATCGCTCAGGGACTTGCCGGGGTCGGGGATCACTAGATCGAGATCGATGTCGATCACCCGGCCGAAGCCGCGGCAGGTTTCGCAGGCGCCGAGCGGGCTATTGAACGAAAAGAGATTCGGCACCGGATCACGGTAAGAGATCTCGCAGTGCGCGCAGTGCAGATGATTACTGAACGGCTCGCGGCGCCACTCCGCTTGCGGCAAAAACAAATTCAAGCGGCCCTTGCCGTAATGGAACGCTTGCTCGATCGAGTCCACGATGCGTTTTTTGTTCGAGCCGCGCAAAGCGAACCGGTCGACCACGACTTGCATGGCATCGGCACCAGCCGGCAGCGCGGCCAATTCGCTCAGCTCACGGATCGACTGATCGATGAGCAGACGATGAAAACCGGCTTGCGCCAGACCGTTCTGCACCTCGTTCCAGGTCACCGACGAACGCGGCAGTGGAAACGTCAAGACGATGGGTGAGCCTTCGGCGAATTCGTCCAGCTTGGCATAGACGGACTGAGCCGAATCGCGTTCGACCGGACGATTGCAGCCGCGGCAGTAAAGCACGGCAATCTTGGCAAAGAGCAGCTTAAAATGATCATGCAGCTCGGTCATCGTGCCGACGGTGGAGCGCGAGGTTCGCACCGGGCGGCTTTGATCGATGGCGATGGTCGGCGGGATGCCCTCGATGCTTTCCACGTCGGGCTTATCCATACGGTCGAGAAACTGGCGCGCGTAGGCCGAAAAACTCTCGACGTAGCGGCGCTGACCCTCGGCGTACAGAATGTCAAACGCCAAGGTCGATTTGCCCGAGCCGCTGACGCCGGTGACCACCGTCAGGGCATTGAGGGGAATCTCGATATTGAGATCTTTGAGATTGTTTTGCTTGGCGCCGCGGATGTGAATGCATTTACCCGTGAGCGCCCGAGGCGTGATCGAGGATTGCTCTGATAAGTTTCCGTTGCCGGGCAAGACTTTCATTGCAAGCGATACTTTTCCACTAGAATGCGGCGGAAGCGCGAGCCGTAGATC
The DNA here is from genome assembly GCA_040510635.1 of Binatia bacterium. Lineage (GTDB taxonomy): Bacteria > Desulfobacterota > Binatia > UBA9968 > UBA9968 > DP-20. Next base: position 3,045 of record JBEVIO010000303.1, read on the forward strand.
AGATCAAAAGTTTCTTCCTTGTCGGGAAAAAGTTGCAGCGCGGTATGTTTGGCATGGTTGACGACATCCTGCGCTTCTTCGAGGGTCAGCTCGACCCGCCAAAGCAGCGCCGCTGCGATATCCATCGCCCGGCCGAGCCGGCGCAACTTGCGCTCCTCGGCCATCAAAGCCGCCTTATCCGCCATCGTTGGAATTGGTCTCTTCATCCCGCCTATACGGGAGTCATTTTCTCGACGCGCCAACCTTTAACGTGTACCATACGCCGCCTTCGATGCAAGTTTGATCGCGCCTTTCAGGCTGCGCGGCGCTTTGTTAAGTTATTCCGGTGCGGATCAGCGAAATTTTTTATTCGCTCCAAGGCGAGGGCCGGTTGATCGGCCTGCCGTCCGTCTTTATCAGAACCTCGGGCTGTAATCTCCGCTGTGTCTGGTGCGATACGCCTTATACTTCCTGGCAACCGGAAGGACGATCGTACCCCATCGAAAAGATAATTCGCGAGGTCGAAAAGTATCCGGCGCGCCACGTTGTGATTACCGGCGGCGAGCCGCTGCTGGCTTCGGAGCTCGCTGAACTAGCCGCCAAGCTCAAAGCCGGCGGCCGGCATATCACGATCGAAACCGCGGCGACGATTTATCGGGCTGTGCCTTGTGATTTGTTTTCCCTGAGTCCCAAGCTCGCCAATTCCACGCCGTGGAAAAGAGCTGCGGGTAAATTCGCGCCGCGCCACGAGGCGCAGCGCCTGAATTTTTCCGTTATCCAAAGCTACGTCGATAATTACGACTATCAGCTGAAATTCGTCGTCGCGCAAAAGACTGACTTCGACGAAATCAAACAAATTCTCACCGGCTTGAAAAACGTCGATCGCTCGCGCGTCTTAATCATGCCCGAGGGCACGACGCGGCGCACGCTCATGGCAAAGGCCAAATGGTTGGTCGAGCTCTGCAAGCAGAACGGCTACGGTTTTACGCCCCGCCTGCACATCGAGCTATTCGGCGATCGGCGCGCCACGTGATCGCTCGAGAAATGGCTCGATTAAAAGGCTTGAACAGGTTGAGCCGGCACTTTGATTCGTTTCTCGTTCGGCCAAATTAACGATGATCGCGCTCGAGCGGGAATTCGCAACTATTGCGGTGCGGCTATCTGGCAATTTGATGAACGGCTGCGGCGAGAAAATTTCCCGTGGTCGAAGAAACCTGCGGCTGCGATTTCAACGCCGCGGAAGTTTCTTTGACCGCCGGATGCGCGCCGCGATCGTCCAATTTCGCCGACAGGGTAGGCGCTAGCATCTTCAACAGTGTCACCGGCAAGGAGCTGGTAAAGTGATAGTTTTCCGCTTCCCGGCCTTGGACAAAGGCGGTGATGACGCCGAAGTAGCGCTCGCCGATGTAAAAGACGAACGTGGCCGTTCGGTTGGTCGCGTGGGAACTGGTGACGGCGCCGGAGCGGCTGAACGTCATAAAACGATTATCGCCCGAGCCCGTTTTGCCGCCGACCTTGAGGGGCTTACCATTCGATAATTTATAAACACCGCTCAGACGACGCGCGGTTCCTTGGTCGACGACATCAGCCATGGCTTTGCGCATGGTCCGAGCGATTTCTGGGGCGAGTACACGTTCAGCCTTCTCGGGGGCGCGCTCGAGCCGTGTTTCGTACGGTGTGCCGCCGGCAAAATCTATAGTCGCCAGACTCACCGAAGAACGGCGCATGCCGTCGTTGACCAAGATACCCACTAGCTCCGCCAAGGCCACCGGTCGATCCGAAGAGCTGCCGATGGCCGTGGCATAGCTCGGCACCATAGTTTTGAAAGGAAATCCGAGTTTTTGCCAATAGGGGGTCATGCGGCTGAAGGCGTCTTTTTCCATGCGGATGCGCAAACGCAGGTCCTGAGCGCGCCGGTTGCGACCGCTGAGCAGCCAGGCCGAACCCATGCGGCGCGCGTCGCCGCTCTGAGCCCAAAGTTTTTCCCAGGAAAGATTCGGCTCGTTACGAAACTCGCTGGCGCACCAGAGATCGAGCGGATGCAGCGCCAGCAGATAGGCGTAATCGGTTACAGTCAAGCGCGGATTGTCGTAGGCGCGAAATAGTTTGACGATATCTACGTCTTTGGTTGGAACCTGATTTTTTTTGAGCCACGCCTCAAGATCGCTCTCGTTCTTGCCGATGCGCCAGGCGAAAAATAATATGGTTGCCCGGCGCGCGGGATTTTTCTTCGCGCCGCCCACTAAACGGCCAACGATCTGCTCGGGCGTTTGCTTGGCGTAGTTCTGATAAGCCCGGCGCAGCGCCTGACGCGATTCTTCTTCGGCGATTTCCTCAAGCATTTTCATGCGCACCGGGTTAGTCGGGTTTTCCAGTACATTCTCGTAGTCGTAGGGTAGGCGGGCTCTATGATAGCTCACGAGATCGCGCATCAAACGGATGAACACCAAATTGACTGAATTACGAAAGGCATCGCGCAGCGGTAAGATCCGCGCATTATCTTCCTTCTCGAAGTTGTCGAAGTGATGCAGTCCGCCCCCGGTAAAGAATTCTTCATACGGACTTGCCGAGTAACGCCGCTCCATGGCGAGATCGAGGAACGACTGCAAGTCGGGCAATTTTTCGTTGCGAACTGTTTCGATTGCCCACTTGGTCAACGGATCGCGCGCCGCTTGGGCTCTCTGGCCGAGCTGCTTGTTGTCCAGTCCTGCGAGCTCACCGTAAAGAGCGGTCATCACTTCCAGATAGTGGGTGAGAGTGCGAAGTTTGGCCGTGCTGCCCAACTCCAATTTCACGCTCTTGTTGAAATCGAAGGGCGCGGCAAAATTATCCGCCTGGACGCGTATCAGATTGCCACTCGGTGTCGCTTCAACCAGCAGGAAAGAATAAATCACTTTGGCCGGATCCGCGTTCTCCAAGAGCCGTTCGCCGTTCAGTCCGTGCGCTTTAATGAAATTCGGGTCGGCGAGACGGTTTAAAAACTCGGTCACCTGTTTTTGCAGCGACACATCGAAGGTGCTGTCGACTTGCAAGTGCAGCCGGTTGAGATCGTAAAGATTGGTGACGCCGAGCGCGTCCATCATATTGGTGCGGATCGCGTTGGCCGCTTTGTTTCTGCTTGACGATGGTTGCGGCGGCAGCGGTGCGGCCGGTAGAAAGCGGATCGGCATATCTTGCACTTGCGTCGCCAACTCCCAATCGATCAGGCCGGCGCGCGCCATCAAGCGCGTGAATTGGTCGACTTTTTCTTCCAACGAATCGCGCTCATCGACCAGAAAGACCGACGGCGCGCGCACCGAGATGAGCAGCGTCAAAATATATTTGAAGGCGCGCACCTTCGCCGGGGTCCGACCCGGCTCGTTCAAGGCGGACGCCGCCTGATCGAGGCGCATGCCGAACCAGGCGAAGAGAGCTTCGCCAAGACCGTGAATCTCGCCGTAACCGGGCGCCGCGGCCAGCGGCACGGTATTGAGATAATCGACGATGATGCGCTCGCGCCAAGCACGGGTATTGGCGCCTGTGTGGTAGGCTTTGAGGCTGGCGCCGACTATCTGGCGCAGCTTCTCGAGGGGTGTGTCGGTGCGGCCGTTGCGCGAGTGGCGAAATTTTTCGAGCTGCACGGCCAGGGTGCTGCCGCCCTGTACCGGCACCGGCAGATGGAGCTTGGCGCCGACATACATCAGCACGGCCTTAAGCGTGCGATCCCACTCGATCACCGGGTTTTGCCAGGGCGTCGCCGGATGATCGAGATCGCGATTTTCCAAAAAAAGCAGGGTTTTTACCAGCAGCGGCGGGATCTCGTCGATCTTGCCAAAGAGAAATTCTGACTGGCCGTAGCGAAACAGCGGCGTGCCATCGACGCCGCGGATTTCGAGACCGGCATCGGGCCGTTCAGGATAGGGCGGAGAAACGCCGTGCTCTAAAAGCGATAGCATGGTTTCCGATTGTCGCACCTGTCGGGTGACCCGATAGTTTTGTGCGGTCAAGCGGGATTGAAAAAATGGCAGCTTGGAATAGCCGCGCCGCTCATCGAACGGACCCGCGCGCGGAAAGGCGATTTCGTTGCTCGGGCCGTCCGTCACGGTGAAAGACAAGCGTGCGTTGGTGCTGGTGAAAATCCACGATTGCAGGATCGAGGTTTGGAACTCGATAAAAACAGCCAGACAAACGACGAGAAAAGCCCCGATCCATGCAAGCCAGAGTTTGAGGCGGACCTTGGTGGCGAAGGAGCGAAGCCGGGAGGCAAAAGTCGAAGTCCGCGGATATTCGGACGGGATGGATTTGCCGTTCATCTAAGTGCCCGGCTAAGATTACCATAAATACGTGTTAAAACTAAGGGGGATTTTTGTAAAAACGCCGCAACTCGCGCCGAGCCTGAAGGCTGCTTATTTCGCTGGCAAACAAAAACCGCCGCGAACTATAATCGGCGCCGGCGCGCCAACTTTAGTCAAAGAGGATTTTGCCAGATGAATATTGAAGATTTACAAGCTCTGGTTGAAAAACGGCGCAGCACCCGAGCCTGCGATGAAGACCGCGCGGTTTCCGACGATCGGGTGAGGACTATTCTGGAGTGCACGCGTTGGGCGCCCTCGGGGGGCAACGGCCAGCCTTGGGAATTCGTCGTAGTGCGCGAGCAATCGGTGCGCTATAAGATCGCCGATTATTACATGAAACAGATGGAACAAAAGCGCGAAATGGATCTCGCCGTGCGCGGCACGGCGAAAATGACCGGCGACGGCTTTCGCCACGCCCCGGTGCATATCGTCGTGCTTGGCGATCCGCGCGTCAAAGAAGCTTACCCGATTCGCACCAAGCTCGAAAAAGCCGAGTCCCATTTTATCACCGGCTTGGCCAATGCGACGTTGCTAATTCATCTAGCGGCGACGTCGCTGGGTTTGGCCTCGCAGTATGTCAGCGACGCCAATTCGCCGTATATGGAAACGATGCTCAAAGTTTTGCTGAAAATTCCTGAGCCGTTACGCATTTATCACCTGATTCCGATCGGTTACGGCAAGGAAAACGTCGTCGCGCCGCCGCGCCGGAGCTTGACGGAAATCATCCATCGCGAAACCTATGATATAAACAAGTTTCGTAGCGACGATCAGCTGGCCGGGTTCGTTAAAACGCGCACATTACAAGGCGCCTACGGCAGAAAGGGCGGTGCGCAAGGCGACTCCGAAGATTGACGCTGCGGGGGAGTCCAAACCCAATTTACGGGCAGCTCAGCAAAAGTTCCGAGAGTGACCAACGATCTCTACGATCACCATAGTCGGTTAAGGAGGAGCGATCTATGTTGGCAACGCGAGTGCTGCAAAAGGAAGGGACGTTTTACTTTATCGCCTATAAGGCGACGGAGCTGCTCGACCGGGTGAGTTTTTCGAGCCGCTACTATTTCGAAGGCGAGCAGATTGACGCCGATGAACCCGGCGACGACGAGGTTGCCAAGTTCATCGCCGGCATCGAGAAAAGCGAAAAATCATTTCAACGTCTGCTGAACCGACGAAAGATCGGCCAGATCGTGAATTTCTACGAGACGGCGGTCAGCCAGCCGCTGATTCCGGGCACGATCCTGCTCTTTACCGACGAAACGCTGCGCTTCCGGCGCT
>JBEVIO010000304.1:0-3525 GCA_040510635.1 Binatia bacterium
TCTACGGTTGAGAAAATGCCAATTTCGAAGTTAGGAAGTCGATGATCCGAGGTGGTCATCCCGAACGAATGTGAGGGATCTAAAAAAGATTTCTCGCTGCGCTCGAAATGACATAATAGGCGTTGAATCGATACTGTGATCCAGAGAGAATTAAATCACCGATTGTTCCGGCAAGATCGTCTTCAACACCCGCAGATAATTGCCGCCGAGGATTAGTCTGATTTCGTCGTCTTTGTAGCCGTGACGCTGCAAGCCGTCGAGCAGATTCGGCAGGTCTTCGATTTCCTCGAAGCCTTTGATCAGCGGATCCTTATGCAGCGGATGGTGACGATCCTTCAGGGTGCGCGGTCCGTCGTACTTGACAAAGTCCATGCCCAACGCAAGATGCTCGATGCCGACGAGCTTGATCATGTAGTGCATGTGCTTGAGCATGTCTTCGATGGCGACTTCGCCCTTCCCTACGCGCTCGGGCAAAGCCAGGATGCCGACCAGGCCGCCTTGGTTCGCGATCGCCCTAATTTGATCGTCGGCGAGATTGCGTGGGTTGTCGAGCATGCCGCAGGCATTCGCATGGCTCACGAGCAACGGAGCGGTGGCCGCATCCAACGCTTGGAAAAATCCTTCGCGGTTCATATGCGACAAATCGACGACCATGCCCAAGCGATTCGCTTCTTTGATCACTTCGACGCCAAAATTCGTCAGCCCTCCGCCCGTGCGGTTTTCCCATACACCGTCGCCAAGCTCGTTGCGAAAATTCCAAACCGGTTGCAGCGAGCGCAACCCCAAGCGATAAAAATTTCTAAGATTATGAATGCTGCCGCGAAGCGGCATGCAGCCTTCGAAGTGAAGCAAAAACTTGACGCTGCCCGGCTCGACTTTATCGGGCAGATCGCCGCGCGTCTTGACCATCTGGATCATGCCTTCCGAGCGCGGCGCCTCTTCGAGAAACTGGTCGATCTGATCGAGCGCCGTCTCCAGATAACGCCCGGTGTTTTGGGAATGGGAATAGGAATCGCCGCTGATCGCGTAAACCGTCATGTTGATGCCATCGCGAATCAGCCTAGGCGCGACCGCATCGCGGATCGGTGCTTTCTCGCCGATCGAGGTCCGATAGAGCTGCTCGTAAACATCGCGATGCCCTTCGATCACCAAGCTATTCATCAACAGTTCTTTTGCGTCCATGATCGGCCGACCTCTTTCTTGAAGGCGCTAGAGTATTGCGGTACTAATACCGGCTAACACGTTTACAAGCAAGATAGATAATTCATTGCTTCGACTACGACAATTGCACGCATTTATTTGGCTTCTGGCTAGTGTTTTCATTTTGTTAAGCGCGTGCAAATCCACGCCCAAAAGCGGCGGCGACAGTTTTCGCGTCAATCTCGGCACCGAGCCGCCGAGCCTCGATTGGTCCCTCGCGACAGACCATGTTTCCTTCAACGTGATCTCGAATCTTATGGTTGGGCTCACCGAGTTCGACAAGGAACTGAAGCCCGCTCCGGTGATCGCCAAGTCTTGGGACGTTTTAGAAGACGGAAAGAAGATTATCTTTCATTTGCGCGACGACGTGCAATGGACCGACGGCAAAAAAGTTCGCGCGCAAGATTTCGAATACTCGTGGAAGCGTCTGCTCAATCCCAAGACCGCGTCGCAGTACGCCTACATTCTTTTTGATATGGTCAACGCCCAGGAATACGCCGAAGGCAAAATCAAAGACTCATCGACGGTCGGCGTGCAGGCGCCGGATGATCAAACCCTAATCGTTACTCTGCGCCACCCTGCCGCTTACTTTCTCGCTATCACGACTTTTGAAGTCACGTACCCGCAGCGCCAGGACGTCATCGAAAAATTCGATAGCCGCTGGACCGAGCCGGGAAATATCGTGACCAACGGCCCGTTTCGTTTTATGTCTTGGAAGCACGAGAACGAAATCGCACTCAGTGCCAACCCGGGTTACTTTCGCGGCAAGCCCGCCATCGAAAAAGTCAGCATGTTCATGATCAATGAAAAATCTACCGCGGTGGCGATGTTCGAACAGGGCAATTTGGATTTCATGGACGATCATAGCATCCCGGCCCTCGACAAACCGCGCCTATCGAAGATGCCAGGGTACAAACTTGTGCCGCAACTGCGCGGCGAATATTACGGCTTCGCCGTTGATCGGAAACCTTTCGATAATCCCAAACTGCGCAAAGCTTTTGCGATGGCGATCGACCGGAGCGTCTTTCCCAAAATCCTTCAGGGCGGCCAGACGCCGGCGACCTCTTGGATTCCGCCAGGCATGCTGGCGCACAATCCCGAGATCGGTCTCGCCTTCAATCCCAATGAAGCCAAGCGGCTTTTGAGCGAAGCCGGTTACCCCGACGGCAAAGGATTGCCGCCGATTGTTTTGGGCTACAACACACTGGATGATCACAAGCTAGTGGCCGAAGCGGTCCAGGGCATGTGGCAAAAATATTTGAACGTGATCGTAAAAATCGAGAATCAAGAATGGAAAGTTTATCTAAAAAAGCTCCAGAACGATCCCTTCGTGGTGCACCGCGCCGGATGGGGCGCCGATTATCCGGACCCCGATAATTTTATGAAGCTTTTTACTTCCAACAGCGGCAACAATCACGGCCGGTGGAAAAATCCGCGCTACGACCAGTTGCTCGAACAGGCGGCGCAGGAGCAAGACAACGCCAAACGCACCAAGCTTTACGACGAAGCACAAAAACTTCTTACCGAGACCGACGCCGCTATCGCACCGCTGTTTTGGAAAACCGAAGCGACCCTGTTGAATCCGAAATTTACCGGTTTGGAGTATAATTCGATGGCGCGGATGGATTTAAGAAACGTCAAACGCGTGGGAAAATAGGTAATACCCTCGGTTATTCCTAGGCGATTGCAAAAATAGTCATTTCCACTCCGCGATTTGCCAAGCTCTGCGAAATCGCATAAGGAATAAACCTAATCAACTCAGAGGAAGGCGAGGCGATGGAACTCAGCGAAGATGATGTCTTGCACATATTGAAACTGATCGACGAATCGAAATTCGATTACTTCCAACTGGAGGTCGGCGAGCTCAAGATCACCGTCAGCAAAGGCGATCCGATTCCCATTGCGGGCGCGGCGCAGCCGGCACCAGCGAGCGTGGCGCCGAGTCCGGCCGCAGCGGTAAAACCCGCTCCGACAACCAGCACTGCGCCGGCTGCGCAAGCAGCCAAGCCGGTGACGATTCCCGAAGGTATGTTGCCGATCACAGCACCGCTGCTCGGAACATTTTATGTTGCCCCGGAACCGGGCGCGCCACCGTTCGTCAAAGTCGGCCAGCAGATCACCGAGGATACTACCGTCGGATTGATCGAAGTGATGAAAGTTTTCAACAGCGTGCGCGCCACCGTTAAGGGCACGATCGTCGAGCTGGTTGTGCAAAACGGCCAATTCGTCGAGTTCGGCCAGACGCTGTTCATCGTCAAGCCGTAATCAGCGTGGAGACTGGCTGCTCTTCGGCTTCATCGAAGAGGTGCCTGTCTCCAGTGTCTT